>JBEANP010000163.1:0-6485 GCA_041165385.1 Pseudomonadota bacterium
CACGTCCACGCCTTTCACACCCAGCTCGTCAAACGTGGCCACGTTGGGCGCAACGGGGTGGCGCTTGGGGCTGCCCACGGCAATGGCGTTGAGCTTGCCGCTGTTGACAAAACCTTGGGCAATATGCACCGGCAAAAAGCCCACATTGATTTCACCCGCCAGCAAGTCTTGGATATAGCCCGCGGTACCCCGGTAAGGCACATGCAGCATGAACAGCTGGGTTTTGGTTTTAAACAACTCCATAGCCATGTGGTGCGGTGTGCCCACACCGGGTGAGCCAAAGCTGATGGAGCCCGGTGCAGACTTGGCCTTTGCCACCAGCTCGGGCAAGGTCTTCAAACCCGTCTTGGGGTTGGACACCAGCATCAGCGTGCCCCAGGCGGCCATGGTGACGGGCGAGAAGTCTTTCACCGGGTTAAACGGCACGTTTTTGTAGAGCTGCGACGCCATCAGCATGGTGTTGGCCCCCATCAGTACGGTGTAGCCGTCAGCGGTAGATTTAGCCACCGTATCGGCACCAATGTTGCCGCTGGCACCTGCCTGATTTTGCACAATCACGGGCTGCCCCAAGCGCTCAGACAACTTGGGCTGCACAGCGCGGGCAATCGTGTCCATCCCCGTGCCTGCGGTGAACGGCACGATGATTTTGATGGGCTGCGCGGGCCAGGTTTGGGCTGCGGTGCTCAAAGCAAGGGCCGCTACGACTGCGCCGAACACTAATTTGGTGCTCATCTTGAGTGCCATTTTTCGGGGGGTAAATGTCATGGTGTGTCTCCTGGTTTTTGGTGTGAACACTGCGTATTCAGACGCTTGCAATGCCAAACACCTTTTCGGCATTGGCCTGGAAAAACTTCTTTTTATCTTCGTCGCTCATCTGCATGTTGTCCATCATGGTGACCTCTTCCGGGGCGTATTGGTAGGGGTAATCCATGGCGTACAACACGCGGTCTACGCCCACCACACTTTGGGTGAACTTAATGGCGGGCTCCCAAGCCACGCCACTGTTGGTAATGTAGAAATTCTCCCGCAAATACTCGCTGGGCTTGCGCTGGATGGGCTTGACGCTGGGGTAGCGGTTGGACGCCACCGTGGCGCGGTGCATGTAGTCCAGCCGGTACGCCCAAAATGGCAATGCCTCACCCATGTGGCCAATGATCATTTGCAGCTTGGGAAAGCGGTCAAACACCCCCGCCGTCATGATGCGCAGCGCGTGCATACCGGTCTCTACGCCAAAGCCGTAAATGGCACCGTCCAGTCCGCACTCTTGGAACGATTCAATCATGTTGCGCGGCATGGAGTTGGGGTGCAAGTAAATAGGCACGCCGTGCGCCTCAGCGGCGGCAAAAATATCCCAAAACTTCGGGTCTGACAAATATTCACCCTGGGTGTGCGAATTAATGATCACCGACTTCATACCCAGTTGCGTCACACCGCGCTCAATCTCTTTGGCGGCGGCGGTGGGGTCTTGCGGTGCAATGGCAATCATGCCGGTAAAGCGCGTCGGGTGGCGGCGCACAGCCTCAGCCAGCTGGTCGTTGGCCAGGCGCGCGATTGAAACTGCGGTGCCCTTGTCCATGACCTGCACGCCAGGGGCGGTAATGGCGATGACTTGGCGGTCAATGCCTGCCTCGTCCATGTGCTGCAGGCGCACTTGGTCCAGGTCTTGCAGGCAACGCATGATGTGCTGGGCCCGTGCGCTTTGGCTGGTCATGTAAAAGCCCATTAGGCCCTTGAAGCCGGGGTCTACGTCGTTTTTGTCCAGCAGCTTGCGGTACTCATTCAGCATCTCGGCGGGGGCAAACGCTTCTTCGGTGGCAATGCGTTGGTACGCGGCAGTTTTCATGGTGTCTCCTGTTATGGCTCTATCGTAATTAATGGCGAATTGAATAACAATGCCTCATATTGCGTTGCTACCTGTTGCAAATCGAGTTGAATCATGGACACCCTTACCAACCTCAAAGCTTTTTTGGCCACCGCCGACTCGGGCAGCTTCTCAGAGGCCGCGCGCCAAAGCGATTTGGTTCCGTCAGTTGTGGCCAAGCGCATTGACCAGCTGGAGTGGCGCATCCGCGCGCCACTGTTTACCCGCAGCACCCGCAAGCTCACCCTGACCGATGTGGGTGAGCGCTATTTGCCCACAGTGCGCAAACTGGTGGCGCAAATGGACGACATGCTAGCCGGTATGGCCCAGGCCAGCGGTGACCTGGAGGGCCATATCCGCATCAAAATCCCCACCACCTTGGGCACGCTGTACATCAGCGATTTGCTCAACCAGTTTTTGATAGAGCAACCTCGCATCAGCATGGATGTGGTGCTGGCAGACCGCTCGGTGAACCCGGTGGAAGAAGGGTTTGATCTGGCCATTGGCGCGCTGCCCGAGTCCTATGGCCAAGTGAAAGACCACGCGCTGGGCCCCATACGCCGCAGGCTGTGCGCCGCACCCGACTACCTGGCGCGCAAAGGCGTGCCGCAACACGCCGCCGACCTGATTGACCACGACTGCCTGGTGTTCACCACGTCAGGCTCACGCTGGGAGTTTCAGAGCCCGCAAGGCCAGGTGGGTGTGGATGTACGGCCCAAGCTCAAAACCAACGATGGCGTGGCGTTGTGCAAGGCCGCCGTTTCTGGCTTGGGTATTGCCGTACTGGCGGATTACCTGGCGGCACCCGCTATCGCAGCGGGTTCATTGGTGGAGATTTGCCCTGAATTGAAGCTGCCCGACATCTGGCTCAAAGCGCTGGTGCCTAACAGCCGCTACGACCTGCCGCGCGTTCAAATGCTGCTGCTGTGGCTTGAGCAGCGCTTGCGACTCGCTGGCTGACCGACTGACAGAGTTGCAATGGTTTTGAACCTCAAATGACTGATATTTGAAGGACAGGTTCAGGCACTTGGCTGTAGCAAATTTCGGTTTGCCTGATCCAGAGCGGTCAGAGGAAGCGTGGGGTCGACTGGCAGCTTGGTAGTGAGCATTTCGTCAATGGGAGCACCCGCGTTGGGCTGGAAGCCGACTTTTCCGTCACTCCAAAGCGGTCACTCAAATCTAGTTTTTAACGCCCGCGGTAAGCAGCGCCCGAGTGCGACGCACGGAGCGCACCCACAAGCGCAGCTTGTGGGTGTCGGCTTGACCAACATGTTACGCTGGGGCGCGGAGGCACAGTTTTACTTTCAGCGTAATTGTGATAACAGTCATGCGGGAGCCTTTGTTCTTATGGGCTTTTTGTTCACTGTGACTGGTATTTTTTGCGTCGACGCTGCCGCAGCGATTAATTCCAAAGTATTGGTTGCTAGCCCCACTAGCTTGTTAATGTTCTCGTCTTTTGATTTTTCTTGATGATGTGTGATGCGCCGGGTGGGTTCGCCAATTGGAAAGCCTGAATAATGAAGCTGCATATCGTAGCCAATGTCAACTTTATGGGAAATCCAAGTTTCATGGTCAACGACAACGGGCCTGTAAGTGATTAAAAATTTACTGAGCTCGACTTCTGCCCCAGCGATTTTCCCTTTCGCATGTTCGAGGCTTAGTGCGGTTTCAAACTCGTCCGATGACTTGAATTTTTGAAGCGCACTTTCTGCGCCCTCAGCTCTTCCTTGCTCGAACCTAAGAGTTAGCGTATTGGCGTAGTCTTCGGAGGATTTGTAATGCTCCAAAGCCTCCTTGATTCGCTGTTCAAGCAGAAGGCCATTCGTTCTCTCTGATTCTTCTAATTTGGTCTGAAGTGCGTTCAGCTTTTTGCCTTCTACTGACTTTGTTAGAAAGTAAGCAATTGCAACTGTTACGCAGGAAATTAGTGCTGCGCTGGTGTAGTCGATCATTTTCGGTGGATGAGTTGTGAGGCCTATTGATATATCCCGCAGTTTTGCGGGATAACACGGGAGCCAGTCAGATAACGTAACGATTTATATTCAAAATTCTTCATGTGAATCAACCGCTTACGGCACGAGGCTAGATAGATGTACAGGAATATTGAAAACGACAAAGTCGGTATGAAGCTTATCTCAGATTGAATTGGCCCGGTTCAAACTGAACGACCAACCTGAGTGGCTGCAATCGCGGCATCAACGAAGTTCGCGAACGACTCCTGACCGGCAACACACTGAACTACCCGTAACCCGCCTCTCGCAAATGCCCGCTTGCGCTACACATCCGAAATCAAGAATTCAGGCGTTACCGGCTGCAATGCCCCAGCGCGCCAACGCGTCGTCATCCGCTACCCGCGCATCCACCCAGTGCGCGCCGTCGGGGGTTTGCTCTTTTTTCCAGAACGGGGCCTGGGTCTTGAGGTAGTCCATCAAAAACTCACACGCCTGAAAACTCTCGTGGCGGTGGGCCGATGTGACCACGACCAGCACGATAGGGTCCAGCGGCTGCAGCAGGCCCACGCGGTGAATGACACGGGCACCAAAAATGTCGAACCGGTCGTGGGCAGCAACAATCATCGCCTCAATCGATTTTTCAGTCATGCCGGGGTAATGCTCCAGCTCTAAAGAAACCACCGATCCCGGCGCTTTGGCATCGGGCCAGTTGCGGTCACGTACTGTGCCTACAAAGGTGCAGATGGCGCCCACGCGTGGGTCAGTGGCCTGCAGCGCGACCATCTCTTGGGTGGCATCGAACGCTTGGGTTTGGATGCGAACACGGGGGACAGACATTTCAGTCATGGCGACCATTCCCCTAGCCGCCGGTGACCGGCGGGAAGAAGGCCACTTCGCAGCCCTCAGTCAAGGTCACAGACTCGTCACCCATCAATTGGTTCAGCGCCGTGCGCACCGCGCGGCCCCGGGCCAAGGCTTCTCCACCCACGCCGCCACGGGCGATGAGGCTGTCGCGTAGTTCGGCCAGGGTACCGACGGTGGTGTCCAAGGTTTCGCTGCCCTGCCCCATGGCCTCGCGGATAGAGGCGAAATATTTGATGGTGATTTTCATTTGCCGACCTTGTGCATTGCCGTATTCCTCAAGTCAGTTCGTTGCCCGTGTTTATGGCGATTTACGCCAGCAACTCGGTGAACGCCACATACTGCACCACATCGCCAGGGACAATGGTGCGGCCACTGGGGTTATCCACCAAACCGTCGCCCCACACAACAGAGGTGAGCACACCAGAGCTTTGGTTGGGGAACAGGTCTAGGCCACCTTCTGCATTGCGCCGCACCCGCAAAAATTCACGGCGTTTATCGGCTCTGGCCCACGTGAAGTCTGCGCGAGCAGCTACTGTTTTCATAGCAACTTGTGGCACGCCTTGTAGTTGCAAGAGGAATGGACGCACCAACAACAAAAAGGTGACGAAGCTCGATACAGGGTTGCCCGGCAGGCCAATAAAGTGGGCATTGTCAATGCGGCCGTGGGCAAACGGTTTGCCAGGCTTGACAGCGATTTGCCATAAGTCCAGCGAGCCAAGGCTTTGCACAGCAGGCTTGATATGGTCTTCTTCCCCTACAGACACGCCACCACTGGTCAAAATCACGTCGTGCGTTTGTGCAGCGTTGCGCAGTGCATCGATAGTGGCATCGCGCTGGTCGGGCACGATGCCCAGGTCGGTGACCTCGCAGCCCATGCGGCACAGCAGGCTGTTCAAAAAAAATCGGTTGGAGTTGTAAATAGCGCCGGGTGGCATGTCTTGCGGCGCCATTTGGCCGGGCATGACCAGCTCGTCGCCAGTAGAAAACAACGCCACGCGTGGGCGGCGCACCACCTCCAGATGGGCCATACCTACGCCAGCTGCCATGCCCAGCTCCGCGGGCCCCAAGCGCTGGCCGCGCTGCAGCACCACCGCGCCACGGGCTACGTCTTCGCCTGCACGACGAATCCATTGCCCCAATATGGGACGAGTGTTCACGGAGATTTGCGATTGGCCGCCAGTCGCAGCGTCCGAACTGGTGCAGTCTTCTTGCATGACCACCGCATCCGCGCCCTTCGGAATAGGTGCACCAGTAAAGATGCGAGCCACCGTGCCTGGCTGCAAAGGCTCCCCAGAAGCGCCCGCAGGTATGCGTTGCGATACAGCCAACGCTGCTGTGGCGGCAATATCTGCTACACGCACAGCGTAGCCATCCATAGCGCTGTTGTCCTGCGGCGGCACGTGCAGCGCGGACACGACATCCACCGCCAGCACTCTGCCATCGGCTTGCAGTGTGGCGACTGATTCGGTGGCTTGCAGGGGTGAAACAGCGGCCAGCAACTGCGCTAGCGCGTCGTCCAGAGACTTCAAAGGTGCACGTTGTAGGCTGGTCATAGTCTTAGTTTGCTATATTTTCTATAGCTGCTTACGCATACTAAACGGGGGCTGGAGGCTGATTTAGCTTAAATTTTTCAGCTCAAACAAAGGCTAAGCCGCACACGCCTTCTCAATCAACGCCTTAACAGCCACCACATCCGCATCCATCACCAACACGCGCTTGGGCAGTGCTTCGATGCCTTCAAATTTGGCGGGGCGATCCGGCTCCCGGCCCAAGGCTTCTACGATGGTGGAGGCGAACTTGATGGGCAG
>JBEANP010000164.1:0-6461 GCA_041165385.1 Pseudomonadota bacterium
CTGCTGATTGGTTTGGCCGCGGGCCCCTACGTCATTCGCCGCTTGCGCGAATTGAAAATTGGGCAACCTGTGCGCGGCTATGGCATGGAGTCTCATCTGAGCAAAAGCGGTACGCCTACCATGGGTGGCGTACTGATTTTGATATCTATTGCAGTGTCTACGGTGCTTTGGAGCGATGTTAGTAATCGCTTTGTTTGGATTGTCCTGCTGGTAACAATGGCATTTGGTGCTATCGGCTGGGCGGACGATTGGCGCAAGGTGGTGCACAAAGATCCGGAGGGAATGCCTTCGCGCGAAAAATACTTCTGGCAATCGGTGGTAGGCCTGTTGGCTGCGCTGTACTTGGTGTTCAGTATTTCTGAGAGTTCCAATGTGCGGGTGATTGAACTCTTCTTCAATTGGGTGCGTTCCGGTTTTGACGTGAATTTGCCTCCCAAAGCGGGCTTGCAACTGCCGTTTTTTAAAGAAGTGAGCTACCCCCTGGGTGTGTTGGGCTTTATGGCGATGACCTACCTTGTGATCGTGGGTTCCAGTAACGCTGTGAACCTGACTGATGGCTTGGATGGCTTGGCCATCATGCCGGTGGTGATGGTGGGCTCCGCACTAGGCGTATTCGCATACGTAACAGGCAGTTCGGTGTATTCCAAATACCTGTTTTTCCCGCACATCCCTGGCTCTGGCGAGTTGCTCATTTTCTGCGCTGCCATGGCCGGGGCGGGCTTGGCATTCTTATGGTTCAACACGCACCCTGCACAAGTGTTTATGGGCGATGTCGGTGCCTTGGCGTTGGGCGGTGCATTGGGCACCATTGCCGTCATTGTTCGCCAGGAAGTGGTGCTGGCCATCATGGGTGGCATCTTTGTGGTGGAAGCGCTCTCGGTCATGCTGCAGGTCACGTATTTCAAATACAGCAAAAAGAAATTTGGCGAAGGCCGCCGCCTGTTCAAGATGGCGCCTCTGCACCACCACTTTGAAAAGACAGGATGGAAAGAAACACAGGTGGTCGTGCGCTTCTGGATCATCACCATGCTGTTGTGCCTAGTGGGTTTGTCCACATTGAAATTGCGATGAACACCCCCGAAAATTTCATCCAACCCGCAACGCCAGCCAAAGGCTTGCCCAGCACGCTGACAGCGGCCAAAGACGCGGCTGCTTTTGTGGCCCACATTTTTGCAGAAACCCAAGCAGAGAAGGCCTCAGCGGCCGTTTCACATGCTGCATCTGCAGCAATCGAAACAGCAACGACTGCCGCAGCAGATGCTGAAGCATCGACGCTCTTGCTGCCCCCATTGGCTGGTCAAAACATATTGATCTTGGGTCTGGGTGCATCGGGCCTGGCAATGGCGCGCTGGTGTGTACGAACCGGGGCAGCGTGCGTCACGGTTGCCGATACACGCTCCGCTCCGCCTCAGCTTGCGGTGCTCCACGCGGAGTTGTCGCAGGTACATTTTGTTGCTGGCGAATTCAATGCCGCCTTGGTGGATGGACAAGACCTGAGTGCCGTGTATCGCTCACCTGGGCTAAGCCCTGAAGTGGTAGCCCCTGTTTTTGGTGCAGCGCGCGCAGTGGGCATTGTTGTGGGGGGTGAACTAAGCCTGTTCACCATGGCTTTAGAGTCACTGAAAGCATCGCAAAACTACACCCCTGCAGTGCTGGCGATTACAGGCACCAACGGCAAGACCACCGTCACGTCGTTGACCGGCCAGTTGATTACCCACGCGGGTAAAACGGTTGCTGTGGCAGGTAATATTGGCCCCACGTTACTGGACACGCTCTCCGCACATCTGGATGCAGCCACCCTGCCCGACGTGTGGGTGCTGGAGCTGTCCAGCTTTCAACTCGATGGCGTGACCGGCTTTGAGCCCACGGCCGCAGTCGTCCTCAACATCAGCCAAGACCACCTTGATTGGCATGGCAGCACGCAGGCTTATGCCGCAGCCAAAGCGTATGTGTTTGGGCGGCGGGGCCTGATGGTGTTGAACCGTGACGACGCCGTTGTGATGGCGATGTTGCCTGCGCCCGTGCGTGTGAAGTTGCAGCGCCCCCAAGAGCGCGCCCATATGACCTTCGGCAGCGACATGCCACAACGCCCTGGCGACTTTGGCTTTGAAGAGGTCAATGGCATGGTCTGGTTAGTACGCGCACTAGAGGCCGACGAGACCCGTAAGAAGCGCAAAGACGATGTGGAAGAGTTGCATATCCAGCGCTTGATGCCTGCCGATGCCTTGCGCATCCGTGGTCGTCACAACGCCAGCAACGCACTTGCCGCACTGGCGCTGTGTGCTGCCGCAGGTTGTGCGTTGGGGCCAATTTTGTATGGCCTGCGCGAATACCTGGGCGAGCCTCACCGTGTGGAACCTATCGGCATCTTGAACAGCGTTGAGTTTTTTGACGACAGCAAAGGCACCAATGTGGGTGCCACGGTGGCCGCATTGCAAGGGCTGGGGGCAGACCGCAAACTAATCGTCATTTTGGGTGGCGAGGGCAAGGGCCAAGACTTCGCTCCCTTGGCAGACCCGGTGGCGCGTTATGTGCGCGCAGTGGTGTTGATTGGCCGCGATGCCCCGGCGATTCGCGAAGCACTTATGCATACCGGCGTGTCATTGTTGGATGCCGACGGCATGGCTTCGGCTGTGACCATGGCCCACCAGCGCGCCCATGCCGGCGATGCGGTGCTGATGTCGCCAGCTTGCGCCAGTTTCGACATGTTCGACAACTACGAGCACCGGGCTCAGGTGTTTATTGAAGCGGTCAAAGACTTGGGTCGAGATGCTGGTGTCGACATGGAGCGCGCGGGATGAACGCCGTGTTGCAATCTGTGAGCGGTTGGGTCTCGTCCAAAATGGCGCCAGTCGCCACTGCGTTGCCCGTGGGTCTGGGCGACCGTGGTTCATACTCTGCAACGCCCCGTTCCGCGCAGGTGCGTAGCTTTGACCAGCCCTTGGTTTGGGTGGTGGTCACCTTGTTGATGTGGGGCGTGGTGATGGTGTATTCCGCCTCGATTGCCATGCCCGACAACCCCAAGTTTTCCAACTATACCCATACCCATTTCCTGGTGCGCCATGTGGTGTCTATTGGCGTGGCTTTTGTGGCCGCATTGATTGCGTTTCAGGTGCCTGTGCAGACCTGGGAAAAGGTAGCCCCTTGGCTGTTCATTGCGTCGCTGGTGCTGCTGATTTTGGTGCTGGTGCCGTTTATTGGCAAAGGCGTAAATGGTGCACGCCGCTGGATTACGCTGGGCATCTTGAACTTTCAGCCCTCAGAGCTGGCCAAGTTCGCAGTACTGCTGTACGCGTCGGACTACATGGTGCGCAAGATGGAGGTGAAGGAGAAATTCTTCCGCGCCGTGATGCCCATGGGTTTTGCGGTGGCCATTGTGGGTCTGCTGCTGCTGGCCGAGCCAGACATGGGCGCGTTCATGGTGATAGCAGTAATCGCCATGGGTATTTTGTTTTTGGGTGGCGTCAATGCCCGCATGTTTTTCCTGATTGCAGCTGTGCTGGTGGTGGCTTTCGGATTGATGATTGCACTGAGCGAATGGCGTCGCGAGCGTATTTTTGCGTACCTGGATCCGTGGACAGAGAAGCATGCACTGGGCAAGGGCTACCAGTTGTCGCACTCGTTGATTGCCATTGGGCGTGGAGAAATTTTTGGCGTGGGGCTGGGTGGCAGTGTGGAGAAACTGCACTGGCTGCCCGAGGCGCACACCGACTTCTTACTGGCTGTAATTGGCGAAGAGTTTGGCCTGATCGGCGTGATCACTGTGATCGGCCTGTTTCTGTGGCTCACCCGTCGCATGATGTACATCGGTCGCCAGGCCATTGCCTTGGACCGCGTGTTTGCCGGTTTGGTGGCGCAAGGCGTGGGCATCTGGACCGGGTTTCAGTCATTCATCAATATGGGCGTGAACCTGGGCGCATTGCCCACGAAAGGCCTGACCTTGCCGCTCATGAGTTACGGCGGCTCGGCCATTTTGATCAACCTTATTGCCATTGCGGTAGTGCTGCGCATTGACTATGAAAACCAGCAACTCATGCATGGGGGCCGCATATGAGCGCCAAATGTGCCCTCATCATGGCTGGCGGCACGGGCGGCCATATCTTTCCTGGCCTGGCCGTGGCACAGGCGCTGTGTGACAAGGGCTGGCGCGTGCATTGGCTTGGCACGCCCGGCAGTATGGAAAGCCGCTTGGTGCCCCCGCGCGGATTTCCGCTGGAGTTGATTGATTTTTCAGGTGTGCGCGGCAAGGGTCTACGCACTTTGGTGTTGCTGCCACTGCGTTTGACCAAGGCGTTCTGGCAGAGTATTCAAGTGGTGCGCCGCGTGCGCCCGGATGTGGTGGTGGGCTTGGGTGGCTACATTACCTTCCCCGGTGGGTTGATGTCTGTGCTACTGCGCAAGCCCTTGGTGCTGCACGAGCAAAACTCGGTAGCAGGCATGGCCAACAAAGTGCTCAGTGCTGTGGCAAAACGTGTGTTTACTGCCTTCCCGAATGTGCTGGCCAAAGGCCAATGGGTGGGCAACCCCTTGCGCGCCGAATTCTTGGTGCAGGCCGCGCCTGAGCAGCGGTTCGCACAGCGCAATGGCCCGTTACAAGTGCTGGTGGTTGGTGGCAGTTTGGGCGCGCGTGCGCTCAACACTGTGGTGCCTCAGGCGTTGGCGCTCATTCCCGAAGCCCAGCGTCCTGTGGTGACCCATCAGGCGGGCGAGAAGCAAATTGACGAACTGCGCGCCAACTATGCAGCAGCCCAAGTGCTAGCCACATTGACCCCGTTTATTGATAACACTGCCCAAGCCTTTGCCGATGCCGACCTGGTAATTTGCCGCGCCGGCGCGAGCACCGTGACCGAGATTGCAGCCGTAGGTGCGGCGGCAGTGTTTGTACCGTTTCCGTCTGCGGTCGACGACCACCAAACTAGCAATGCCCAATTTTTGGTAAGCCAAGGCGCAGGCTGGCTGATGCCGCAGGCTGAATTGACACCCGAGCGTTTAGCAGATTTGCTACAAAAAACGGAGCGCACTACGCTCGTCCAGCGTGGGGTGGCAGCTAAAAAGATGCAGAGACTACATGCTACGGACGCTGTAGTGGCTGCTTGTGAGGAGCTTGCACTATGAAGGAATTCGCGTGAAACACGCCATCAATCACATCCACTTCGTCGGCATCGGCGGCTCAGGTATGTCCGGCATTGCCGAGATTTTGAGCAACCTGGGTTACGCCATTTCTGGTTCGGACTTGTCTGACAGCGTCACGCTTAAGCGCCTGGCATCGCTGGGTATCACCACCTATGTGGGCCACGTGGCTGACAACGTCGACGGTGCCGACGCGGTGGTTACCTCTACCGCAGTGAAGTCAGACAATCCTGAAGTGATTCGCGCCCGCGAAAGGCATATCCCCATCGTGCCGCGTGCCTTGATGCTGGCAGAGCTAATGCGCCTTAAGCAAGGCATTGCGATTGCCGGAACCCATGGTAAGACCACCACCACCAGCTTGGTGGCCAGCGTTCTGGCCGAGGCCGGACTGGATCCGACCTTTGTCATCGGCGGCCGACTCAACAGTGCTGGTGCCAATGCCCGCTTAGGGAGTGGCGACTACATCGTGGTGGAAGCCGATGAGTCAGACGCCTCGTTTTTGAACCTGCTGCCCGTGATGGCCGTGGTCACCAACATCGACGCTGATCATATGGAAACCTACGGTCACGACTTTGGCCGCCTCAAGAAAGCTTTCGTCGACTTTTTGCACCGCATGCCGTTCTACGGTACCGCTATTTTGTGTACCGACGACGCAGCGGTGCGTGACATCTGCGAGCAAGTGACCTGCCCAATTACCAGCTACGGCTTCAATGCAGACGCCCAAGTGCGCGCCGTGAATGTGCGTGCGGTCAACGGCCAAATGCACTTTACGGTGCAACGCCGCAACGGTGTGGTGCTGCCTGATATGGACGTGGTGCTGAACCTACCCGGTCTGCACAACGTGCTCAATGCACTATCGGCCATAGCGGTGGCGGTTGAGTTGAACGTGGCAGACACTGCAGTGCAGAAAGCATTGGCTGAATTCAAAGGTGTGGGACGCCGTTTCCAGCGATATGGCGATTTGGCACTGCCCAGCCGCAATGGAAAACCCGGTGGTGTGGTGACGCTGGTCGACGACTACGGCCACCACCCGGTGGAGATGGCTGCCACGTTGGCCGCTGCCCGCGGCGCGTTCCCAGGCCGTCGCTTGGTACTGGCTTTTCAGCCCCACCGCTACACCCGTACCCGCGATTGCTTTGAAGATTTTGTCAAAGTCATCGGCAGTGCCGATGCTGTGCTTCTTGGTGAGGTGTATGCCGCCGGAGAGGCGCCTATCGTGGCCGCCGACGGGCGCTCGCTGGCCCGTGCCTTGCGCGTGGCGGGCAAGGTAGAGCCTATTTTTGTGAATGACATTGCAGACCTGCCACAAACCGCAATTGACAGTGCGCAAC
>JBEANP010000165.1:0-6411 GCA_041165385.1 Pseudomonadota bacterium
ACAGCACCGACTACGTCTTTAACGGCGGTGGTGACACCGCCTGGGTAGAAACCGACACTCCTTGCCCACTAAATGTTTATGGTGCTACAAAGCTCGAGGGCGAAACGCTCATCGCTGCCGCCAATCCGCGTCATCTGATTTTTAGAACTAGCTGGGTCTATGCCGCGCGCGGTGGCAACTTTGCCAAAACCATGCTGCGCCTGGCGCAAGAGCGTGACAAACTCACTGTGATCAACGACCAAATCGGTGCCCCCACGGGTGCTGACCTACTGGCGGATGTGACCGCCCACGCAATCCGCCAAGTGTCGCAACAGAAGGAACAGATAGAGACCACCGCAGGTATCTACCACCTGGTGGCCGGTGGAGAGACCAGCTGGTTTGAGTATGCAAAACACGTGCTAGCCCAAGCGCAGCTTGTGCAGCCAGCTATAAAAATCAGAGCAACCCAAGTGCTGCCGGTGCCCACCAGCGCATTCCTTACTCCGGCAGAACGCCCGCGCAACTCGCGACTGAATACCGTCAAACTGCAACGCACATTTGGGTTGACACTGCCGCCCTGGCAAGCAGGGGTGAACCGCATGCTGGCAGAAATACTTTAAAACTTCAGGGAGTGGACAGATGAGCTACAACAATAAGCGCAAAGGCATTATCTTGGCCGGGGGTTCCGGCACCCGGCTGTACCCGGTAACGCAAGCTGTTTCAAAGCAGCTGATGCCGGTGTACGACAAGCCGATGATTTATTACCCATTGAGCACCCTGATGCTCTCTGGTATCCGTGAAGTGCTAGTTATCTCCACCCCGCATGACACACCGCGTTTTGCCGATCTGCTGGGTGACGGCAGCCAGTGGGGCATGGACATCAGCTACGCGGTGCAGCCCTCTCCAGATGGTTTGGCACAGGCGTTCATCATCGGGCGGGAGTTTATCAATGGTCAGCCCAGTGCGCTGGTTTTGGGTGACAACATCTTTTATGGCCACGACCTGGTCAAGCAGCTTGCCAGCGCCGACGCCAGACAGACAGGCGCCAGCGTCTTTGCCTACCATGTGATAGACCCCGAGCGTTATGGCGTGGTGGCCTTTGACGATCAAAAGCGCGCCATCAGTATTGACGAAAAGCCCAAGGTACCCAAGAGCAATTACGCCGTGACGGGTCTCTACTTCTACGACAGCCAAGTGTGTGACATCGCCACCAGCATCCAGCCCTCGCATCGCGGTGAGCTGGAGATCACCGATGTGAACAAACTTTACCTGAAGCAAAAGCAGCTCAATGTCGAGATCATGGGCCGGGGGTATGCCTGGCTCGATACCGGCACGCATGACAGCCTGCTGGAGGCCGCCAGTTTCATCGCCACGCTGCAAAAGCGCCAGGGCCTGCAAGTGGCCTGCCCCGAAGAAATTGCCTTTGCGCAGAAGTGGATTGATGCCGCGCAAGTTCAGAAACTGGCCGCGCCGCTGGCCAAGAATGGCTATGGGCAGTATTTGCTGAGCCTGATCAAGTAGTTATTTATATGCCTTACACCGCCTTGCCCACATCCCTGCCCGGAGTGCTGATCCTGGAGCCTAAAGTGTTTGGAGACGCCAGAGGCTTTTTCTTTGAAAGTTTTAATGCGAGTGACTTCGCAAAGTGCACCGGGTTGGATGTGCAGTTTGTGCAGGACAATCACAGCAAATCCGCCAAGGGGGTGTTGCGCGGTCTACATTACCAGATCCAGCACCCGCAGGGTAAGCTCGTGCGGGTGACGCAGGGCGAGGTTTTTGATGTGACTGTGGATTTGCGTAAAAACTCACCAAAATTTGGCCAATGGGCGGGCGTGGTGTTGTCTGCTGAGAACAAGCGCCAGCTGTGGGTGCCACCGGGTTTTGCCCATGGCTTTCTCGTCATGAGCGAAAGCGCGGAGTTTTTGTACAAAACCACAGATTACTGGTTCCCTGAATTTGAACGCAGTTTATTGTGGAATGACCCAACAGTGGGGGTACAGTGGCCAACTAATGGTGAGCCGCTATTGGCCGCCAAGGATGCAACCGGGCATAGGTTGAACGAGGCTGAAGTGTATTTGAATGCCTAGCCTTGGCAGAGCAAATGCTATACAGGGTAGTAAATGTACTAATTCGCAGCCATCAAACGGTGGTCGTGCTCTAAAAGAGCCAGAGGCGACCGTTTGGACAGTACCGCAGGGTTGGACTCAACCCACCGTTTTACGCGCTCAGCGTCTGCTATGCGGCTTAAACTGCCAGCAGAATCCAAAAACACCATGATGAGCTTGCGGCCTGCAACCTTGGCCTGCATAACCAGGCACTGCCCTGCTTCAGATATGTAGCCTGTTTTTTGCAGGCCTATGTCCCACGCTGGGTTTCTGACCAAGCGATTAGTGTTGTTGTATTGCAAGGTGCGACGGCCCACAGCAACTTGATGGCCGGTGGAGGTGGATAACTCACGTAAAGTGGGGTCACCGTAAGCGAAATTCACCAGCGTGGCGAGATCACGGGCGCTGGATTGGTTTTTGCTGGACAGGCCTGTGGGCTCGACATAGCTGGTTTCAAACATGCCGATGGCTTTTGCCTTGGAGTTCATCAAACCAACAAACGTAGACAAGCCACCTGGGTAGGTGCGTCCTAGCGCATGGGCAGCACGGTTTTCGCTGGACATAAGCGCTAAATGCAAAAGTTCGCCGCGGCTAAGCTGGGTGCCCACTGCCAAACGGGAGGAGCTGCCTTTTTCGGTGTCTACATCGTCTTGGCTAATGGTGATGGCTTCGTCCATAGGCAAGCGGGCTTCGCTAATCAACACTCCCGTCATGAGCTTGGTGATGGAAGCAATGGGCAAAACGGCCGATTCGTTTTTGCTGAACAGCACTTCTTTGGTGTCTTGGTCGACCACCAAGGCCACACTAGAGCGCAGGGCCAAGGTGTCTTGCGCGCCATGCAAACCGGCAATTTGACCGAAAGAGGGCCTGGCTGGCACACGCACAACAGCGACTTTTTTACGGCTAGGGGCGGCTTTGGCAGACACCTTTTTGCCAGCGGGTTTGATGGCATTGGCGGCCTGGCGCTTGACGGTAGCGGCGGCAGGGCTGGCAAAAGCAAAAGCCACCACAAGGGAGACTGCCAACGCGCTGATATGGTGTGTAAAGCGATTCAAAATGTGTCCCAACAGGTAGGAATGGCAAAGCCAGTGGCCGTGAGTGTAAACAAAAAAGTCACGCAAGATCAACTACTTGCGTGACTTTCTTCATCCTGCCAAAGTAAAGATGCTCCGCTAGCCTTGAGCCGCCACGCGGTCTGCCTTGCTGTGCAGCTTGTTAAGCGCGCTTAAGTACGCTTTGGCGGAGGCAACCACAATATCAGGGTCAGAGCCCACACCGTTGACTACACGGCCACTGTTTTGGAGGCGCACGGTCACCTCGCCCTGGCTTTCGGTAGAGCCACTGATGGCATTGACCGAGTACAGCACCATCTCGGCACCACTTTTAACGTGCGCCTCGATTGCCTTAAGGGACGCGTCAACCGGGCCGTTGCCATCGGATGTGGTTTTGACCTCTTTGCCATCGGCAGTGAAAACAATACTGGCCTGGGGGCGCTCGCCGGTTTCGCTGTGTTGAGACAGTGACACAAACGCGTATTGCTCTTTGTCGTTGGTGACGTTTTCCTCGCTGACCAAGGCCAAGATGTCTTCGTCAAAAATCTCGCTCTTACGGTCTGCGAGCTCTTTAAAGCGGGCAAAGGCAGCGTTGATTTCGGTCTCACTTTCCATTTGCACGCCCAGCTCTTGCAGGCGCTGTTTGAAGGCGTTGCGGCCGCTGAGCTTGCCCAATACAATTTTGTTGGCAGTCCAGCCCACGTCTTCGGCGCGCATGATCTCGTAGGTGTCGCGGGCCTTGAGAACACCGTCTTGGTGAATGCCCGAGGCGTGTGCAAACGCGTTGGCACCCACCACCGCTTTGTTAGGTTGCACTACAAAACCAGTGGTTTGACTAACCATTCGGCTGGCCGCCAAAATGTGTTTGGTATCTATGCCAAGGTCAAGATTAAAGTAGTCACGGCGCGTTTTGACGGCCATAACAATCTCCTCCAGGCTGCAATTGCCAGCACGTTCGCCCAAACCATTGATGGTGCATTCCACTTGCCTTGCACCGCCAATTTTTACGCCAGCCAGCGAGTTGGCTACCGCCATACCGAGGTCGTTGTGGCAGTGCACAGACCAAATGGCTTTGTCAGAATTTGGGACACGCTCACGCAGGGTTTTGATGAAGTTGCCATACAGCTCGGGTATGGCGTATCCCACAGTGTCTGGCACATTGATAGTGGTGGCCCCTTCGTTAATAACGGCTTCGATGACGCGGCACAGAAAATCAACATCGCTGCGGTAGCCGTCTTCAGGGCTGAACTCAATGTCGTCCACCAAATTGCGGGCAAAACGCACCGATTGTTTGGCCTGCTCGAACACCTGGTCGGGCGTCATGCGCAGCTTTTTTTCCATGTGCAAGGCACTGGTTGCAATGAAGGTATGAATGCGGGCGCGATTAGCGCCTTTCAATGCTTCGGCAGCACGTGAAATATCACGGTCATTGGCGCGGGACAGCGAGCAAATCGTAGAGTCTTTGATAGTGTTGGCGATGAGTTGCACGGCCTCAAAGTCACCATTAGAGCTTGCAGCAAAGCCGGCTTCGATGACATCCACCTTCAGGCGTTCTAACTGACGGGCAATGCGCAGCTTTTCGTCGCGGGTCATGGAAGCGCCGGGGGACTGCTCACCATCGCGCAAGGTGGTGTCAAAAATGATTAACTTGTCGGTCATGGAATAACTCCTTTAATCTTTGAATACTCGCAACATCTATCGAAGCCAAAAACCCAAAAGACGTGTTGCGAGAGCTAAATTTTTGGCACTATTTGTGCAAACCGCGCTCGTCTGGTTCATCTGTAGAAGTGCTGATGACACTGGTTTGGATGCCGCGCGCTCGGCGCACACCGTACACCACGTAGCCACTGAGACCATAAAGCACGAATACGCCAAACATAACGGTTGGAGGGTCGATATTGATTACAGCAATGCCCAGGGCCAGCAGCACCATGACGGCAAACGGCACACTACGCTTCATGCTGACATCTTTAAAGCTGTAAAACGGCACGTTGGTGACCATAGTGAGGCCCGAATACAAAGCCACTGCAAACATGGGCCAAGCCAACTCAGGACCTTCGTAACCCAGGTCTGTAGCAAGCCAAATAAAACCCGCCACCAAGGCCGCAGCAGCTGGCGACGGCAGGCCTTGAAAGTAGCGCTTGTCCACCACTGTGGTGTTGACGTTGAAGCGCGCCAAGCGCAATGCAGCACAAGAGCAATACACAAAGGCAGCGAACCAACCCCAACGGCCTAGCCCCTGCAAAGCCCAGATGTAAGAAATAAGTGCGGGGGCTGCACCAAAAGACACCATGTCAGACAGTGAATCCATTTGCTCGCCAAACGCGCTTTGGGTGTTGGTCATGCGGGCCACGCGACCGTCCAGGCTGTCTAGCACCATGGAACAAAAAATGCCCACAGCAGCGAGATCAAACTTGCCGTTCATGGCCATAACGATGGCGTAAAAGCCGCCAAACAATGCAGCCAGTGTGAACAGGTTGGGCAGAATGTAGATGCCTTTGCGGCGCTTGCGAATAACAATTGCGTCGTTGTCGGTAGGGTTTGTTTCAGTTCCGTCGTGCATAGGTGTCCTCAACTGGGCCGAAGCCACTAAAAGCAAAGGCCACCGAAGTGGCCTTTACCGCAGTCTACGCAAAAATTAGTTGCGTGTCTGGTCCACTAGCTTGTTTTTGGCGATCCAAGGCATCATGGCGCGCAGTTGGCCGCCCACTTTTTCGATGCTGTGGTCGGCAGTGTTGCGACGGCGGGCCGTCATGCTTGGGTAGTTGGTGCGGCCTTCCAAGATGAACATCTTGGCGTATTCACCGTTTTGGATGCGCTTGAGCGCATTGCGCATGGCTTCGCGAGACTGGGCGTTAATCACTTCGGGGCCGGTCACGTACTCACCATACTCGGCGTTGTTCGAGATGGAGTAGTTCATGTTGGCAATGCCACCTTCGTAAATCAGGTCAACGATGAGCTTGAGCTCATGCAGGCATTCGAAATAAGCCATCTCTGGGGCATAGCCGGCTTCGACCAAGGTTTCGTAACCCATTTTGATGAGTTCAACTGCACCACCGCACAAAACGGCTTGCTCGCCGAACAGGTCGGTTTCGGTTTCTTCTTTAAAGGTGGTTTGAATGACGCCGGCGCGTGTGGCTCCGATGCCTTTGCTGAATGCGAGCGCGATGTCGAACGCATGCCCGGTGGCGTCTTGTTCAATCGCGATGAGTCCCGGTGTACCGCGGCCTTCTTCGTAGGTACGGCGAACCAAATGGCCCGGGCCTTTCGGCGCG
>JBEANP010000166.1:0-6408 GCA_041165385.1 Pseudomonadota bacterium
GCTGGTGTTGCGCGAGATTGCCGACGAGCTAGGTCTGCACGAATCCACCATCAGCCGGGTGACTACGGCCAAGTACATGGCGACGCCATTCGGCACTTTTGAATTGAAGTATTTTTTTGGCTCCGGGCTGGGCACCGAGTCGGGCGGTAATGCGTCTAGCACGGCGGTGCGCGCACTCATCAAGCAATTTATCGCCGCCGAGAGTACCAAGAAGCCGCTCAGCGACAACCAGATTTCGGAAATGCTCAAAGAGCAGGGCATTGAGTGCGCGCGGCGCACCGTGGCCAAATATCGCGAGGGGCTGAAAATTGCCCCAGCATCACTGAGAAAAGCCTTGTGAACCAACTCCAACTATTCCTCCCATGCGCCGCAGGCGTAGAAGATTACCTAGCCCATGAGGTGCATGACCTGACCGGTCTGAAGGGCGAAGACTTGCTCACTCGCCGTGGTGGCGTGATGGCCCGCGCCAGCTGGCGCGATGCCATGCGCCTGAACCTGCACAGCCGCCTGTCACAGCGCGTGCTGGTGCAGCTGTCTTACACCGATTACCGCAACGAGCAAGACCTGTACCGCGCTGCCAGTGAGGTGGCATGGGAGATTTGGTTCACACCCAAACAAAGTATCAAGGTGGAAGTGACCGCGCAGCACAGCCCGCTCACCTCGCTGAACTTTGCGGCCCTGAAAATCAAGGACGCGGTGTGCGACCGTTTCCGTGACAAGGCCCATGGCGTGCGTCCCAACGTGGACACGCAATGGCCCGATGTGCGCATTTATGCCCACCTGACCACTGACAGCTGCTCGCTGTATATCGACACTTCGGGCGAGCCGCTGTTCAAGCGCGGCTGGCGCACCGACAAGGGCGATGCACCCCTGAAAGAAACCCTGGCCGCCGCCATGCTGGCTGCCAGCGGCTGGGCCGATGGCGACGACGACCTGATGCCGCTGTATGACCCCTGTTGCGGCAGCGGCACCATCGCCATCGAGGCCGCGCAAATTGCCTGCAACATTGCGCCCGGTTCGCTGCGCAAATTTGCGTTCGAGAAGTTTGTGCCGTTTCAGCCCCACGTCTGGGACGCTATCAAAAAAGAAGCTGCTGACGCAGTGGTAAAGCCCGAGCCCGGACAAAAGGCCTTGATTTACGGCAGCGATGTGTCGCACCGCATGGTGGACTTTGCGCAGCGCAATGCTGAGCGCGCGGGTGTTGCCGATGTCATTGAGTTCCGTGGCGGTGACGCACTGCAACGCATGCCCCCTATTGAGGGCGGCGGTGTGATGCTGCTCAACCCGCCTTATGGCGAGCGTATTGCGGTGGGTGGTGTGGCAGGCACCAACAGAGGCGGGTTCAACGCTGAATCGGATGGTGAGCCCGAGGGAAAGTTCGGCGCGCGCGAACTGGCCCACACCGAGGACGGCGGCGAGTTCTTCAGCCAATTGGCCAGCCATTGGAAGAAAAACTTCTCCGGCTGGACTGCCTGGATGCTCACGCCCGACCTCAAGCTGCCGGGAAAGATGCGCCTGAAAGAGTCACGCCGGGTGCCCATGTGGAACGGCCCGATTGAGTGCCGCTTGTTCAAATTTGACATGGTGGCGGGCCGGATGGCGCCCAAAGGCAAAGCGGGTGAAGCAGGCGCAACCGGTGACGCCGCGGGAGACCGCGCAGCGTGATTGTCATCGACACCAATGTGGTGTTGGACCTGCTGGTGTTTAACGACCCCGCCGTGCAGCCGCTGCGCGACAAGTTGGCCAACGGAGACTTGCGCTGGATTGCCACTCGGCCTATGCGCGACGAGCTGGAGCGTGTGCTGGCCTATCCGCAAATTGTCAAAAGCCTGTCGCACCACCAGGTGCAACCGGTTCTGGTGTTGGCGCAGTTTGATGCACAGGTGCAGTGGTGTGATGTAGCTCCCAAGGCCAGCGTGACCTGCAAAGACCCCGACGATCAGTGTTTTATTGACTTGGCTGTGGCCCACCGCGCCCAGTTGCTAAGCAAGGACAAAGCCATACTTTGTATGCGAAAAAGGCTGCTAGCGCTTGGGGTGCTTGCGTAGTCAGCTATAAAAAACATAGCATTCAGAGGCTGGGTGATAGGCCAAAGTGTTCCGCTTGGGCCAGTGGCCAGGTATTTTGGTAAATCACTGGCAGTTTGCTCAGGTCCGGCTGCAGCAAGGCACCGTTGCCCAGTTGCGTGAGGATGAGCTGGGCCAATGACTTCACTTTATGGTCTGTCCCCCGGCGCACGATGTGGTGCGCCGTGATGCCCTGTGGATGATCCAGGCCTGCGGCTTGCACCAATGCTTGCAAGGCGTGCAGGGTTTGCTGGTGGAAGTTGTATACCCTCTCTGCCTTGTCTGGCACTACCAGCGACTGCTGGCGCAGTGGGTCTTGGGTGGTGACGCCAGTGGGGCATGCTCCCGTATGGCAGTGCTGCGCCTGAATGCACCCCAGCGCAAACATGAAGCCGCGCGCGCTGTTGCACCAGTCGGCACCCAAGGCCATGAGGCGCGCAATGTCAAAAGCGCTCACCACCTTGCCGGCGCAACCAATCTTGATTTGCTCACGCAGGCCCACGCCGCGCAGAGTGTTGTGCACCAGTAGCAGCCCCTCTTGCAAAGGCGACCCCACGTGGTCGGTAAATTCTACGGGCGCTGCACCCGTGCCGCCTTCGGCGCCGTCCACCACAATAAAGTCGGGCGTGATGCCTGTGGCCAGCATGGCCTTAACCATCGCAAACCACTCCCAAGGGTGGCCAATGCAGAGCTTGAAACCTGTGGGCTTTCCGCCTGACAGCGTACGCAACCGGTCGATGAACTGCATCAGTTCAATGGGCGTGGAAAACGCGCTGTGGGAAGCTGGCGATACGCAATCCACGCCCAACGGAACACCACGGGCCGCTGCAATTTCGGCCGTCACTTTGGGGCCGGGGAGCATGCCGCCGTGGCCCGGTTTTGCACCTTGGCTGAGCTTGAGCTCAATCATTTTGACCTGCGGGTCGCAGGCATTGGCGGCAAATTTGCCGGTATTGAACGTGCCGTCGTCATTGCGGCAACCAAAGTAGCCTGAGGCTATTTCCCAAATTAAATCACCGCCGTGTACCCGGTGGTGCTGGGATATGGAGCCTTCGCCGGTGTCATGTGCAAAGCCGCCGCGTTTTGCGCCGGCGTTCAGGGCAAGGACTGCGTTGGCGCTGAGCGCTCCAAAGCTCATGGCCGAAATGTTGAACACACTGGCGCTGTAGGGTTGAGCGCGTTCGGCACCAATGGTGATGCGAAAGTCGTGTGAGGCCAGCTTGGTGGGCGCCACCGAATGGTTCATCCACTCATACCCTTCTGCATGCACATTGAGCTGCGTGCCAAAAGGCTGCTTGTCGGGTTCGCCTTTGGCTCGCTGGTACACCAGTGAACGTTGACTGCGTGAGAAAGGTGCGGCCTCGGTGTCACTTTCAATAAAGTATTGGCGAATTTCGGGCCGCACAAATTCCAGCATGTAGCGAATGTGACCAATGATGGGGTAGTTGCGCAGCAGCGAGCGTTTGCCTTGCATCACGTCATACAGGCCCAGGCTCACCAGCACAGTGCACAGCAAAAATGCGCCCCAACCCTCACCAAAGATCAGCGTGCTAAATGCGCTAAGCAGCAGCCCAAAACAGCTCAGACCAAAAGCGGTGTACCGAATGGGAAAAAGAGTGTTGAGGTAATGCAGCATAAACAGGGTTCCTTCAAGGCGACAATACCATCCAACATTGCACTTTTTACCCCTTATGACTACCCAGAAACCCTCACCGGAAATAGCATTCGCCTTGACCCCCGAAGAATTTGACGAGATGGACGCCATCTTGGACGACTTGCGAAGCCGCAACGACGAAACACCCCAATGGGAGTTTTGCGAAGGCTTTCTGGCTGCATTGGTGTGCGGCCGACGGGTTATCCCAGCGAATGAATACCTGTCTGTGCTGCTGGATGTGGACTTGGCAGGAGAAAGCGCATCGACCAGCCAAGGCTCTTTTGCCGATGCGGCGCAGCAAGCCCGCTTCATGGAACTGTGGACACGCCGTTGGAATGACGTAGCCCAGGGCTTGGCCAATGAAGTGCAGTCGCTCGATGACGAGCGCGCCTACCACCCCGAGGTGATGGACGTGCGTGGTGCGGTGGCGGCTTTGCCAGAAGCAGAACGTGAGTCGATGAAAGACGAAGTGCTGCCTTCATTTGCCCAAGTGTGGGCAGTGGGGTTTATGTACGCAGTGGAAAGCTGGCCCGAGGAATGGACCCCGCCACGCGACAAAGAAGCCCACAAATGGCTGGACGGCGCATTGCAGTCCATGGTGGTTTTGACCGAAGACGATACCGAGGAACCGACGCTGTCGGTGTTTGAAGAAGATGGCCCCCCCAGCGTGAGCGTAAAACGCTTTAACGAGTTTGCCGATGCGGTGTGGGCGGTGTATGACCTGCGGGAGCTGTGGCGCAATATTGGCCCACGGGTAGAGACGGTGCGCAAAGAACCCACCCTGGGCCGCAATGACCTATGCCATTGCGGTAGTGGCAAAAAATTTAAAAAATGCCACGGGGCCTAGATTGCACCGATTAGATTTTCAGCTGCGATAGCGGGCGCTCTACCCAGCGCTCAAACACCAAAGCCACGCATTGGCTTGTTGCCCATGCGCCTATGAGTATCGACCACAGCGCAATCGGGTGTGTGCTGCCCAGGTGTGCGAACCAGGCGTTAGCCAGAATCAACACACTAAAGTGCACCAGAAACAATGCATAGGAGCTCCGTGCCAGCGTGGCAATGATGGCGGTGAGTGCCACCGGCAATAGTGGGGGCCGTTGGACAACGCCCAGCATGAGTGCTGTAGCACTGGCAATTGCAATGCGCGGCCTGTAGTCCCATAACAATGCAGCAAGGCAAACCAGGGCAAGCACGGTGAGGTTACGCGCTGCATTTTTGGATTGACCCACCCACCAGGCTACTGCACCCATGCCGTAAGCACCAAAAAAATAGGGGGCCCAATCGGAGCCGGATTCGTTCAAATTGAAATAGAAAAGCGATGCCAGGGCCATCGCCGCAACCACCCAACGGGCCTGGCTGCGCCCCGCCCACAATAGCAGTGCCAACAAAGCAAACAACTGGAAGTCCATGGCCACGTACCAGCTGCCCACC
This sequence comes from Pseudomonadota bacterium, assembly GCA_041165385.1. Classification (GTDB taxonomy): domain Bacteria; phylum Pseudomonadota; class Gammaproteobacteria; order Burkholderiales; family Burkholderiaceae_C; genus Allorhodoferax. Next base: position 5,155 of record JBEANP010000166.1, read on the forward strand.
GTCAGAGGCTCGAAATCGACAACGCCGTTGAGCAGCGCCACGTGTGCAGCAAACTGGCCAATTGCCGGTGGGTCGGGAATAAAGTTGTCATCCAGCCAGTGGCTTGCAAAAAAACTGGCTGCAACAGTCAGCAGCAGTGCGGCTGCGTATGCAGGTACCAAGCGCAGGTAGCGCTGCGCAATGGCCCGCCAAGGTGCCGTTGTTTTGAGTGTGCCATGCGGGGCCAGTGCCATTGCGGCCAAATAACCGCCAATTACCAGAAACACCTGCACTGCCATGCGCCCGTATTCAAATAGCCAGTCAGTGAACACAAGTGTGGCGTCATCCCAGGCCTGAGCCAAGGGGCCGTAGGCTGTGAAATGGTGCAAAACAATGCAATGGGCGGCGGCTATTTTGGCCAGGTCAATGTGGATATGTCTGCGGTGCATGAAAAATTAAGGGCACGGCAAGTGGAGGTCTGAGGTATCTGCATGAACCCACCGCGCAAACTCGCGTGTTGTGTCCAGGCAGCCACCGGCGGCGGTGTAGACCCCTCGGGGCTCCCGATACCGCTCCATCAATGCGCAAATACGCGCCACCTCATTGTCGCGCGCGCGTGACGAGGCGACCAAATCGGCCACTTTGACTTCATCCATGCACTCCTGGCCTTGTGCATCCAGATAGAACCCATGGCGCCAATGGTAGATCTCCAGGCACTTATCGGTCAGCGTGTAAGCGGCATTGCATTTCCAAAAATTGCTGAACAATCCGTCACCCAAGTACATGACCCAAGAGCCTTCAAATCCCGATGCCTCTGCCGAGCGTTCGTCGGGGTTGCGAAACCAGGTGCGGTCGCCGGGAACAAAATACTTGGGCGGCAGCGGTGCCTCCATGGTGCCGAGTTCGCGCAAAAACACCTCGTGAAATAGGCCCGATTTGATAGGGGAGTGCGTCCACAAGGTTTGCAGCTGGGCATATAGGGCCGGGTTACAGCTTTCAATCTCTTGGGCAATGCCCAACAAAATAACGTACTCCGAAGCCCGGTAACACGAGAAAGAGTACAAAGTCCCCGATACCTCTGGCTGGGTGGCTTTGATTAAAGCGTTGGTGAGCGAGGCCCCCGGCAAAATACAGAAACCATGATCATCGTCATAGCGCCAGCAGTCGTCGGGGCGCTCTGCCTCCGTGGTGTGGAATGCGAGTGTGGTTTTGCGCGCCGCCTGCACAATATTGATGCGGATGCGCACTGCGCTTACCAGCTCCGCCACACTGGGG
>JBEANP010000167.1:0-6405 GCA_041165385.1 Pseudomonadota bacterium
GGCCCAGTTGCGCGGCAAGTCTGCCAAGCAGCGTGCGCAGGAACTCATCGGCATTGCCCACCCCAACTTTCGCGCCGAGCTGACCGAGCAAGCCAAGCGACTGCACCTCCTTTAAGACGCCTTTGAATCACCCATGACCTTGACCGAACTTAAATACATTGTTGCCGTGGCGCGCGAGCGGCATTTTGGCAAAGCCGCGGATGCTTGCTACGTGTCGCAGCCCACTCTGTCGGTGGCGGTAAAAAAGCTCGAAGAAGAGCTGGACGTCAAACTCTTCGAGCGCAGCGCCAACGAGGTCACGGTGACGCCTTTGGGCGAAGAAATCGTGCGCCAGGCGCAAAGCGTGCTGGAGCAGGCGGCCAATATCAAAGACATTGCCAAGCGCGGTAAAGACCCGCTGGCCGGGCCGCTCAAGCTGGGCGTGATTTACACCATCGCCCCGTATTTGCTGCCCGACCTGGTGCGCCAGGTGATTACCAAGTCACCGCAAATGCCGCTCATGCTGCAAGAGAACTTCACCGTCAAGTTGCTGGAGATGCTGCGCACCGGCGAGATTGACTGCGCCATTCTGGCCGAGCCTTTTCCCGACACCGGCCTGGCGGTAGCCCAGTTGTACGACGAGCCTTTTTTTGCCGCCGTGCCCACCAGCCACCCACTGGCCCAACAAAGCAGCGTCACCACCGAGCAGCTTAAGAACGAAACTATGCTGCTGTTGGGCAACGGCCATTGCTTTCGCGACCACGTACTGGAAGTGTGCCCCGAGTTCGCGCGCTTCTCCAGCAATGCCGAGGGTATTCGCAAGAGCTTTGAGGGCTCGTCACTGGAGACCATCAAACACATGGTTGCTGCGGGTATGGGCATTACCCTGGTGCCGCGCCTGAGCGTGCCCAAGGACGCGTTAGAGACCAAGAAGCGCCGTGGTGATGAGCCCTTCGTGAAGTACATGCCGGTGCAAGACGACAAGGGCGCGCAGCCCCCCACGCGCCGCGTGGTGCTGGCCTGGCGGCGCAGCTTCACCCGCTACGAAGCTATCGCCGCGCTGCGCAATGCGATTTATGCGTGTGAACTGCCGGGGGTGGAGCGGCTTTCATAGCCTAATCAAGCGCCTGTTTTTCAAACTTTTTAGGCGGCTAGCGCACTTCCCGTATGGTTTTGACGGTCGCAGAAAAGCCTGAGGCGCAATACGCGGGGCGGTTGCCTGCGGCCACGCAATCCGCCTCTTCTGAGTGGGCAGACCGACTGACGGCCAGCGCCAATGCTTGCATGCCTATGGGCGAGACGGCCAGGTCAAGAAATGGCCCGGCTTCTTGGCCCACCAGCTGGCCTATATCGCGCTGGTTTCTTGAAAAAACGACCATCAGGCGGTTATCGCCTTCCGGGCCACCAGCCACAAGCGCCCAACTGGGGCGGGGTAGGTCAAGCGATTGCCCGGTGCTGATGCGGTTGTCACGGTCCGTGGTGTTGGGAAACAGCATGAAGGCATTTTTGCCGTCACCCGTCGCCTGAAAAACATAGAGATAGCCGTCTGCCGGAGCGCGCACCTTGAGCTGCAGGTTTTCTTTGTCTATCTTCAGCGTAGTGGGCGCTTCCACCAGTAGCGGCAGTGCCTTGTCGCTGCGCTCTGCGATCGCATCAAAGGCCTGCCGTGTGTTGTAAACCTGCGGCAAGCCCTGCGTTGTCAATGCGCTACTTATGTACGCCGACTTCGCAGCGGTAGGGCGGTTGGACAGTGCCCCTTGAGCGGCGCTGCTGAGCAATTGCGCCTTGAACGCGGCGCTTAAATCAGCGCGAATCGGACGGTAACTCAGGTCGCCGGTGATGGTCATGTTGTGCGGCTTGAATTGGGTGTTGCCCGCCAGAGCCGAGTTGATGCCCTCTTGGGCGCAGGCCCTGAGTTCGTCCACCGTTTGTGATTGACTCCGGCCCGTGGCCATGCAGCGCAAAAAGTTCGACGTGGCCAGCCCGCCGTTGTATTCATCGTCTAGCGACACCTCATTAAAGCGCGCTGCTCCGGCATAGATGTACTTGTTGCCGACGGCACGCGTGCCGCCAGGCGGAGTGCTCAGCATGTTGGCCACTTCGGCGCAGTTGGAGCCATCGGCGCGTGCCACAAACTTGGGTGTGAACCGTTGCGAGCCTACCGCGCGTGTGGCCGTCAGGCCACCAGAGTGGCAGGCATCAAAAAAAACGAATAATTTGTCAGTGATGCGGGACAGGGGACGCAGCAGCTCAGCCATTTCACTGCTGCTGAGCAGGGCTTGGTCATAGGTAATCAGGCCTTCCAGGCAACTGCCTGGTTTGGCTGGGTCCGTCGTGCGGCCGCCATGTCCGCTGTAGTAAATGAGAACTGGCTCATCGGGGTTGATGTCCTTGGCAAGTTGGGCAAGCGTGGCGCTCATAGCGGCCTTGGAAACCTGACTGTCGCGATAGATGTTGACCCGGTCTTGCGAAATGCCCATCAGCTGGGCCATGGCCACAGCACTTTCCATATCGCGTGGCACGCCTTTGAGTTCGCTTACGCCAGTGTTGGGGGCGTATTGGGAGATGCCAAACACTGCGGCGTGGCCACGGCTGGTGATCGGCGCTTCAGCCATCGGAGTGTCTATTTTTTCAATCAAGATACGGTTCATCCAACCTTCCTTGCCTTGGTGACGAACTTTCCACCAAAGGCCGTCGCGCGCAAGAAACTCAACCTTTTCACCGCGAGAAACCGAGCCTAGCGAATTGGATGAAAAGGTAGCCTCGGTATACAGGTCGCCGCCTGGCCAGCGGACCGTTCCGTATTCGGTTGCAGGTGCCTGGGCCTGCGAGAAGACGGGCACCGACAGCGTGATGACGAGCGCAGCCAATAGACCACGTGAGTTAAAAAATTTAAGGTATTGCATAAACGTTGACATCTTTCCCGAAGTTCATCAGCAGGGGTTCCTGATTCAGCCTGATTTTTTGTGACAGCCGCATGGTCTCGCGGCGCGCATAGTCGCCCAGCTCCTTGACGGTCACAACGCGGTCTGCATTTTTATCTGCGACGCCAGCACGCAGGCCTTTGAGTAAGGTGTGGGTAAAGAGGCCGTTACCTTCATAGCCGTCAAGGGCCTCTTCAGTCGCGCTGGCCGAGGCAAAAATATGCAGGCCCATGTTGCGCGCCAGCACGGCCAGGCGTGCGTCGTACAGCCCGCGTACCAGTGAGCTGGCACCGCCCGCATGGCAGGTATCCAAGATCACGAGCTGGTTAAAGGCCTTGATGCGGCGGGTGGCCTCAAGGATGTCGATGGTCGAAAACAGGCTGTCTTCGCGTTCCTTGCCGTCCCAGTCCTGCAGCACGATGCCGTAGGTAGCATTGCTGTCCAGCGTGCCGTGGCTGGCCACAAACCAAACCAGAATGTCGTTTGAGCGAACTTCCTTTTGCAGGTCTGCCAAGGCGGCCTCCAGACCCGCACGCGTGGCCTGCTGGTTTTGAAGTGTGCGCACGATAACGGGAGAATCACGGTAGGTCGAGCCTAGCCGTTCGCGGAAAGCGTTGGCAACGTCCGTCGAGTCCTTGACACCATTGGCGAGTGTTGGCGCTGCATTGGCATTTTTGAAGATGTCTATGCCAACGGCCAATACAAAGATGCGTGGTGTCGCTGCGGTCCCCGAGGCCTGTACGGTACGTGTCAGCGGCCGCGAATTGAGATTGCCGGCACCGTTGAAGCCGACAACAGAAAGGACGTTTTCTCCCGCAACAAGCTCGACCTCGACCTGGCCGTCCAACTGCTGCAGCACCTTCGGTGCGCTGGCGCGGTCCTGCTGCGCCTGCACGGCCAGACGCAATGCTCGGGTGACAGCCTGCTCTGCGCGTGTGGGGCTCTGTTTTTGCGCAGTCAGCTCGGGGCCTGGCGGGGCGCCGGCGGCCGGGCGGGCCGCAAGCCTTGAACGAACGACGGCACGGTTGAAGACCTCCATGAGCTTGCCGTTGTGAAGCACGCGTAGCTCGCCTACACCGCCGCCCTGGGTGTCCGCGCGGAAGTCCAGTGTGATTTTCTGCCCGACCATGAATGGCCCTTCGCTCAGGCGCAGCGCAACTTGGGGTGGCGGTTGCTTCAGCGCGTCCTGCAGTGTGACAGTGATGAGCTGAGCAATAGGCTGGTCCGCCAGCCTTCGCTCGACAATGTCCGGGCGGTAAAACACGTCATAGAACTGGTCAATGCCGTAGACCTTGCCGTCCATGCGCACGTTCACCCAGCGGTCGCCTTCTTGCGAAGCAACAAAGTAACCCTCAGGTGTGATGGTGATCCATTCGTCGTTGTCAAAGCGGATCATGCGGGCGATCTCGCCACCGTCGGTGCCGGACAAAAGACGTATGGCACCATCCGCTGAACCGGCGGCCAGCCGCTTGTTGCCAGCCATGAAGTTCAGCAGGTGCGGACTGGGTGAAGGCAGTTGCCTGCTCCAACGTGGAATGGGTTCGCCTGTTGCGGGCCAGTCCCACAGCACTGCCCACCCGGTAGTGTCTGAGGCAGCGATGGTTTTGCCGTCTGCCGCCAGCGCAAGTGCTTTCACAGGCCGCAGGTCGGCGGATGCTTTGATGAAATATTTGCGCGCGGCCTGACGGGTGTCCCAGATCGACAGGTTGGTGCCGCCGTTGGTAATGGCCATCTGGCCCGAGGGGTGCGCAACGATCAGGTCAACCGTGATGTTCTGCGCCATATCCCATTTGCGCAGAATCTTTCCATCCACCAGGTTGACGGCCAGCAGCCAGGCCTGGTGCTCCATGTCATACGGCAGGCCTTTGGCGGTGCCTGTGACCCACAAGGTGCGCTCATCCGCTGAGATGGCCATGGCGCGAACAATACCCGGCATGACCACTTCGTACTTGTGAGTGCGCTCACCAGAAGCCCGGCGCTCTTGCACAAAAACCCGCGGCTGAAGGGGTATCACATTGGTGGTCGGGGTTTGTCCCTCGATCGGAATTCCGGCGATGGCCATGAAGCGCTGTCCCGGTGACTGAACCATGATGTCGGTGCGGTAAGACCCGGGTTCTTGAAGGGCTTGGCCAGCTGCCTGTGCTGGCTTCGGACTGCCGCCGCCAATTGTCTGCACAAAGATGTCGCCGGGTTTTCCGTCCCAAGGCTCATAGCCAAAATGGTCGAACTCCAGGTTACCTTGACCGTCTGCAGTGGCCTGACGCAACAGGTGGGTTCGAAGGGGAGGCAGCAATATCGTCGAGGGAAAAAACGCTGCCACTGACACAAACCGACCCTGTTCATCAACAGACAGGTCTGACGGTGCGTTGCGTTGCCAGTCGACGATACGCTCCAGCCGACCGGTTTTGAGATCCCAAAGCGCCGCGTGGTTGACCGGGCTGAGCATGCCGCGTGGGCCGTATAGCGCAGCCAGTCGTTGCACGCGTTCAGGTGTCCAGTCCTCCGGCACGCCGAACTCATTGCGTATCTGAGCGGCTTGCAAATAGTTTTCCTGAAGAGCAACTCTCCGTCTTCCGTCTGTAGCCATCAGCCGGTTCAGCTTGTCACTGGCACGAATCTGCCGCGGCGACAGGCCCCGGCCCTCCAGTGTGTGCACCAGACGCAGGTTTTGCACGTTGTCAAACTCGTAGATACGTGCCGCTTCGTCCCACATGGCCAGTGCGATCCGCGGGTAGGCATTCTGGGCGGTGGGGTCGGGCGCGGCAGGGAAGTCAAGGCTCCCGCGCAGGAAAGGAGTACCACCCCGTGCGTTGCGCTGGTTGCGTATGTTGGCCAACAGCCCGCCATCTGCCACGCGCCACACGCGAAGTGCTTCATGTTCGCTGACAGCCTTGACGCCACCATTGAGCATGAGGGTGGTGTCGATCTGCGCAGCCGAGGCGAGCAGTTGGCCGTCGGGCGAAAAGGCCAGCGCAAATACATTGCCGGCATGGCCCTTGAGCCGCCTGATCTCGCTGCCCGTGGCGGTGTCCAGTAGCACCACATCCCGGTCGCTGGAGCCCATGATTGTTCCGTGAGCGACGGCAAGCATCGCACCGTCGGGTGACAGCGCCAGCGAAGAAATCGACTCGGAAAGTTTTGCCAGCAGAACTGTGGACCCGCTGCCGATCAAACCGGTTGTCACCACGCTACCATCCCGGCGTGCGACGAACGCCTTCTGCTGGTCTGCTGACAACACCATGGTGGTGTAGTTGGGTGCGCTAGCGGGGTCTTCGCCAGCCAGTAGTGGGGAGATGGTCTGAACTGCAACTGGTTGATCCACAGACCAGCGGCGCAGGCCATCCTGCTCACCCAGTGACCATGCACCCCGGGAATCGGATGTGGCCGCAATGGCAAGAACCTGGCCTTTGTGGCCCTGCCAGCTCCGGACCACTTCACCCGTTACCACCTGTGACATCACCACGTGATTGGCAGAGCGTGCGCCGCCAGACGAGAGGAGCAT
>JBEANP010000168.1:0-6395 GCA_041165385.1 Pseudomonadota bacterium
AGTAGTGGCAGTAAAGTGTTTACGCATAGCTGTCATTCTCGGGCAACCAAACTGGTTTTTACTCAACACAGCAAAAAGCCCTGCAAGCGTTAACTTGCAGGGCTTAAATACTTGGCGGAGCGGACGGGAAACCCTTCCACACCCCCCCGTTTCTTAAAAATCAACTAGTTACGCGCACATTGTATTCAGCTGTGTATCATACATGTGTATCAAATTTAGCCAACTTCTTCTAACTTCTTAGAGTCAGTAGGCAAGCAGGGAGCAAAAAGATGAGCGAGAAAACATATTCGAAGCCAGAGGCAATCGATTACTTCAAAAAAGAGTTCAGTAGCCGTGCGCAACTGTCGCCGCACGACGCCCAAGTGACCTCGACGGATGAGGGCATATTGATTCACTTCGTGGTGACTACAGACTCTGGCAGAGTTTTAGAACTTAATAAAGTCGCTACGGAGAAGCAATGGAGCACCAAGACAGCCATGGACAGTATTCTGTCGGTCATCCAGAACGCTCACATACCACCCGAGCAATAAAAAAGGTTATTCCTCAATTTGGGGAATGCACTACAGAAATGTCACGATTCGTCAAAAGTTCGACTCCACGCATTTCAGCACCTCGCTCCTCAAACATTGACAAGGCAAGCAAGGCAATTTTCTTCCCTGGACGAACTTGAGAGACGCATTCGAAGCTCCACCTCTTTACTAGGGTGCCATCTGGCTTCGTCACATCTTGCCGCCACTTTGAAGTAACAAATCCCGCCAAATTCATGGTCACGGCCATGTCTCTTGGTACCCCGGTCATACCCGGAATTGTTTGCTTAAGTGTTCGTTGACAAAGTTGACCATGAGAGTAATTAAAACTCATGTATTCGTCGTAGTTGTGCTGCAACGCCTCAATCGGAACGCCAGTTTGATTGGCCGAAATTTGCGCATGTGAAGACACTGAAAAAACAGTTAGTAGCAGCAGTATCGCGAATCGCATAACTCTCCTCCTTTGAATTGGTTTTTATCCTTTTCGCAGTATGACTCATTGAACTTTACTTGTGAAAGTAGGGTGTTGCAGAGACCTTCAAAAAACCCAATTTCTACACTCAGCACGCCCCGAAAGGGGCTGTTTCAACGCAGGTAAATCCGGCAGGTTCTAGACTGTGCGAGAGACCCTTCTAGATTTTGTAGGCAGATCAGTTCTATTCCAGGTAGAAGCTAACAGACAGGTTTGCATCAGATTGAACAGCCCCGAGTATCGAGGAGGCAATTTAGTTTAAGTTGACAATGCTCACTCGGTTATTGCTTCGAGCTGCTTCTAGTAGTTTGCCTCAGCCTCTGCCGGCGGTATACCTCCTATGGTTTTGAGTAGTCTGATGTGATTGAACCAGTGCACCCATTGAAGGGTCGCAAGCTCTACGGATTCCCTGTTTTTCCAAGGCCCTCGGCGATGAATCAGTTCGGCCTTGTACAGCCCGTTGATAGTTTCAGCTAATGCGTTGTCGTAGGAGTCCCCCTTGCTACCAACGGAGGGTTTGATGCCCGCCTGGTCCAAGCGCTCGGTGCAGCGAATGCTGACGTATTGGGCGCCCCTATCGGAGTGATGAATCAAGTCGTTTGCAGCAGGTTGACGCTCAAACAGCGCCTGCTCCAGCGCATCGAGTACAAAATCCGTTTGCATAGTGCGGCTAACTCGCCAGCCGACGATGCGACGGGCATACACATCAACGACAAAGGCCACATACAACCAGCCCTGCCATGTCGAGACATAGGTGAAGTCCGATACCCATAGTTGGTTGGGCCTGTCGGCCTTGAATACTCTATTGACCCTATCCAGCGGACAAGTCGCCGAATTGACTGACATCGTTGTACGCATCGCCTTGCCTCGGCGTACACCTTGCAACCCAAGACGGCCCATCAAACGCTCAACCGTGCAACGGGCAACGCGTATGCCTTCACGGTTCATTTGTAGCCACACCTTGTCTGCACCGTAGACCTGCCAGTTGGCGTGCCAGATGCGCTGTACATCCAAGGCTACAACGTCATCACGCTTGGCCCGTTAGCTCCTGAGGTCAGGGTTACGCTGTCTTGCAGAGTGTAGCCAGTAACACGATGGGGCCATTTGCAGCACTTTGCAAATGGGCTCGACCCCAAAACTGTCACGATGGACATCGATGTAGGCCTTTATCGTTTGAGTTGGCGGTCGAGCTCCGCTTGTGCAAAAAAAGCACTGGCCGTCTTCAATATTTCGTTGGCACGGCGCAGCTCTTTGACCTCACGCTCAAGATCTTTGATGCGCTGTGCCTCTGAAGTGGTTATGCCAACACGCTGCCCTGCATCCACTTCCACACGCTTGACCCACTCCTGCAGCGTCTCTGCAGTGCAGCCAATCTTGGGCGCTATGGATTGCACAGCCGCCCAAAGGGATGCGTAATCGGACCGGTGCTCTTGCACCATTCGCACAGCGCGTTCTCGCACCTCCGGTGAAAATCGGTTTGATCTTTTATTCATGGCTCCATTCTCTCGATCTTTAGAGCCTCCTCAATTCCCGGGGCTGTTCACACCACTATGCAAACCAATCTTGCTGCCTTGGAGATTCGCCAAGTAGCGCACGGGTGCATGGCATAGCAGTGCATGCTGGTTGCATTGAAGGACGATGGCACCGAACAACAATGCAGAGCCTGCCGTCGGCGGTAGCGCGGCCACCCACGGTTCGCAGACACGCAATGCCACGACGGTCTGGCCTCCCAGTGCGGGAAATAGTAAGGGGCCGCGCATAGCTCACTTCCCAGCCGACTTCTGCATCTGCCCTACCCCAATAAACCACGCAGGCGGTAGGCCTGCCAAATCCGCAGTTCCCACAAGCAGGTGCAGTCGACTATCTGAATGGGGGTATGGGTCCACAACGTAGGGTTGTGCAGTTTTTCCATCCGCTGAAGTATTGCGATGGTAGACCACACAACGCCCCACTTCCCATTCGGAATCGTAGGAAACACAAGCGATGGCTACCTCCGGAAGATCCGCGTAGCCCTTGGCGCACTCCTTCCAAACAGTGGCGACAAGCCCGTGAGCTACCAACAGTTTGGCGATCATGTCACCGTCAACCCAAGGAAAGTACGGGCCGGTCTTTGGCAACCCCATGGTTTCGGCCTGTCGCATTATCGAATCCAACGTCTTGCCGGTCAGGATAGCGATAGCTGCGAAGGTGTCGTCGTGCCGGTCTTGCTGGGCAACGCGTTTGAATGCCGGTTGAAATGACGTCGAAGTGGTTGAGGTGTTAGACATAAATGCTCTCCTGTGCTTAGGTTAAAAATGACGCGCACGGCAAAGCCAACCCAGCCAATGACTGAAGTTCTGAACCAAGAGGGTGTGAGATTGCTCTGCTGAACCGCAGAGGCTGAGAGGAAGTGCCGTGTGCACCGCCAGCAGCGAACCGATGGTGCCGGTTTCCGCTATGGCACTGCTAGCTTAACGCGGACCGTTGCGAATTGGCACCAGGCCGTTGAACTCAATAACTTTGGCAGACAGCAGGCGAAAGCGAACGCCTCCGAGCAGAACTGACAACGCCAGTTCGGCCCATGCCCGAAAAACGGCAGCTTGCATCGGCTCGGTAGGTACTTGTGAGTTGAGTTGTGAGTCGGCGTTTGTTAAGCTAAAAAGCTTTTAACAATTCAAGACGAAAAAATCGACTTTCAGGACCGCTACGCTGGGAGAAAATGAAAAAAGCCATCAATCTTTCGACTGATGGCTTTTCCATAATTGGCGGAGCGGACGGGACTCGAACCCGCGACCCCCGGCGTGACAGGCCGGTATTCTAACCAACTGAACTACCACTCCTGGTAGTGGCAACATTTACTCTTTCGAGCCAAGCACAACTTATTGCTAAGCTGCTGTTACCAACTTGCGCTTTGATCATCTTACGATGAATCTTGGCGACCCCACGGGGATTCGAACCCCGGTACTCACCGTGAAAGGGTGATGTCCTAGGCCTCTAGACGATGGGGTCAAAACCTTTTGGACTGTTCCAGCTTCAGAAAACTTGGTGGAGGTAAGCAGGATCGAACTGCTGACCTCTTGCATGCCATGCAAGCGCTCTCCCAGCTGAGCTATACCCCCCGATATTGCGTTTTTTATTTCGCAATATTTGAAAAACTTTTTAAAGAATTTCCGTGTTTCCGAGCCTCAAATTATAGCCATAAAAATCATGCTCTACCAAGTCTTTGCAATACTTTTTCTTTATCGAGTAGTTCAAGCACCGCATCGAGCGATGGGGTCTGCGGCGTACCCAGAACCAACACACGTACAGGCATAGCCAGCTGGGGCATTTTCAAACTTGCCTGTGCTAACACTTCTTTAATGGCAGTGGCGATGCTGGCCTTGTCCCATGCGCAGTCCGCCAATTTGGTTACCAGCATTTGCAAAGCGGGCTTCACGGCATCTGTCACATGCAGGGCCAAATCTTGCTCACTGGGGTGCACATCTGCATAAAACTTGGCAACCCAGTCGGTTAACAGCACTGTGGAGTCGCAGCGGTCTTTGAGCAAATCACACAGGCGTGCCAAGCGCGCATCGGCTTGAATACCGCGCTGGGTTAGTTGGTTTTGTACCAGTGGGGCTAGCGCGTCACCGGTCATGGCCTTGATGTGCTGAGCATTGACCCAACGCAGCTTGGCTTCGTCAAACTGTGCAGCACTGCGGCCAAGGTGGTCCAGGTTGAACCATTCCAAAAACTGTGCACGGGTGAAGATTTCATCATCACCGTGGCTCCAACCCAAACGGGCTAAATAGTTCACCATGGCATCGGGCAAGTAGCCTTCTACAGCGTATTGCGTCACTGGCTTGGCACCGTTGCGCTTGCTCATCTTCTCGCCTTGCTCATTGAGCACGGTGGGCAAGTGGGCATACACCGGTGGCTCTTTGCCCAGCGCTTTAAAGATGTTGATTTGGCGCGGCGTATTGTTCACATGGTCATCGCCGCGAATCACGTGGGTGATGGCCATGTCCATATCATCCACCACCACGCAGAAGTTGTAGGTGGGTGTGCCGTCGGGTCGGGCAATTACCAGGTCGTCTAGCTCGTCGTTGCTGAACTCCACGCGGCCTTTGACCTTGTCATCCCACGCCACTACACCGCCTTGCGGATTTTTAAAACGCAACACGGGCTGTACGCCTTCTGGCACAGAGGGCAAAGTCTTGCCCGGTTCGGGGCGCCAAGTGCCGTCATAGCGTGGCTTTTCCTTGGCTGCCATTTGGCTCTCGCGCAACGCGTCCAATTCAGTCACGCTCATGTAGCAGGGGTACACCAGGCCAGCCATTTGCATCTCGGCCAACACAGCTTTGTATCGGTCTACGCGCTGCATTTGATAGAACGGACCTTCGTCATGATCCAGCCCCAGCCAAGCCATGCCTTCGATGATCACGTCCACCGCGGCTTGGGTGGAACGCTCCACGTCGGTGTCTTCAATCCGAAGAATGAAATCACCACCGGTCGAGCGGGCAAACGCCCAAGGGTACAACGCCGAACGGATGTTGCCCAGGTGAATAAAGCCGGTAGGGGACGGCGCGAATCGGGTGCGGGTTTTTGTCATGTCAAAGCGTGTTGAGCCCGCGCGACAGGTCGGCAGTAATGTCATTCAGGTGGTCGAGGCCGACGGCAACGCGAATCAGCCCTTGGCCGATGCCTGCGGCTTGGCGCTGCACTTCCGTCAAGCGGCCATGCGATGTGCTGGCGGGATGGGCCGCCAGTGTTTTGGTGTCACCTAGGTTGGTGCAGAGCGACAGAACTTGCATGCTGTCCAATACATGAAAAGCCCGCTGACGGGCAGCCTCTTCGCTGTCCGCCTTAACTTCAAACGACAGCACGGCACCGCCGCACCCCGACTGCTGGCGCATGGCCAGTGCATGCTGTGGATGGCTGATCAAACCGGGGTAGTACACGCGGGCCACTTGCGGTTGCGCTTCAAGCCAATGGGCCAGGGCCAAGGTAGTCTCGGACTGTGCCTTGACGCGCAGCGACAGGGTTTCCATGCCCTTCAGCAGCACCCATGCATTGAAAGGTGCCAGCACCATGCCAGCCGTTCGAATCACAGGCAAGAACAGTTCGTCGCGCTGCTTTTGGGTACAGCAAATAGCACCGGCCATGACGCGACCTTGTCCGTCTAAAAACTTGGTGCCTGAATGGATGATGAAATCCGCGCCCATTTGAACGGGACGCTGCAAAACTGGGGTGGCAAAGCAGTTGTCCACCGCCAGAAATGCCCCCGCGTTGTGCGCAATATCAGCCAAAGCCTGGATGTCGCACACCTCAGTTAATGGGTTGGTAGGGGTTTCGGCAAACAGCAGCTTGGTACTGGGTTTGACGGCAGCCCTCCACGCATCTACATCAGTTTGCAAAACGAAGCTTGTCTCAACACC
>JBEANP010000169.1:0-6327 GCA_041165385.1 Pseudomonadota bacterium
AGGCATTACAGATGCGACCGGCGAGGTGTGGCTGCACTGCTACCCCCGCGTGCTGGGTTTTACCTTTAAACCAGTGAGCTTTTGGTATTGCCACTGTGCGGACGGCACACTGCGCGCCACCGTGGTGGAAGTGAACAACACCTTTGGTGAGCGCCATTGCTACCTGCTGGACCAGCCTCAATACGGTGTGGAACAACGCGCAAAGAAAGTGTTTCATGTGTCGCCGTTTTGCCCAGTGGAGGGCGGCTACCGCTTTCGCTTCATGCTGACGCCTAACAGGCTGCGCACCGTGGCGCGCATTGATTACGACGACTCCAATGGCCCACTGATTGAAACCAGCGTGAGCGGCACGCTGGAGCCTCTTAACACTCGCAGCGTGCGTCGCGCGCTATGGTATTACCCGGCCATGACGCTGGGCGTGGTGGCGCGCATCCATTGGCAAGCGCTGAAACTGCTTCTCAAAAAAGCCCCTTTCCATCGCAAACCGGTGCCACCAGCTGCCTTTACCAGCCGCTAGTGCGGCATTGCACGCTCCCCAGCTTTAGTACGCTCCAACCCAATACAACATCTGCGCGAGACCCCCATGAACAGCATTACCAAAACCAATGCCCCAGCGTTCACTTTGCCTCACGGCACACCAACAGCTGCACGCACGGTGTTCAAGCTGCTGCAACGCTTGCGCCACGGCAGCTTGACGGTGCAGTTACCCGACGGTTCCATGCAGCGTTTTGGCGGCGATGCCATGCCCCACGCCACGCTGAATCTACACAACTGGAATGTGTGCTCTGCGGCGCTGAAGTCAGGTGACATTGGTTTTGCAGAAAGTTTTATCGCCGGCGACTGGAGCACCAGCAACCTGCCCGAGTTGTTGCGTGTACTGGTGAAAAACCGCGCTGAGGTGGAGGGCGTGATCTATGGCACGTGGATAGGCCGCTTGCTCTACCGCGTAAAGCATTTGCTCAACCGCAACACCAAGGCGCACAGCCGCAAAAACATCCACGCCCACTACGACCTGGGCAATGCGTTTTACACCCTTTGGCTGGATGAGACCATGAACTACTCCTCGGCCCTGTTTGCGGGCAATACCCAGCAACCCATGGCCGACGCGCAAAAGTCCAAGGTACGCCGCGCGCTATCTATGGCGGGCGTGCAAAGCGGCGACCGGGTGTTGGAAATTGGCTGCGGTTGGGGTGCGCTGGCCGAGATGGCCACTACCGAATTTGGCGCGTACGTCACAGGCGTAACGCTGAGCACAGAGCAACTGGCCTTTGCGCAAGAGCGCATGCAGCGCTTTGGCGCGCAAGACAAATCCGACTTGCGCCTGCAAGACTACCGCGACATCAACGACGCACCGTTTGATGCCATTTGCTCCATCGAAATGGTGGAAGCGGTGGGCCGCGAATACTGGCCCACTTACTTTCAGACGGTAGCCAAACTCCTCAAACCCGGGGGCCGCGCTTGCGTGCAAAGCATCGTGATTGATGACGCGCTGTTCGACCGCTACGTTGACTCCACCGATTTCATTCAGCAGTACATCTTCCCCGGCGGTTGCCTGCCCTGCCCGCGCGAATTCCGGGCGCAGGCTGCAGCAGCGGGGCTGCACGTGGTGGACGAATACTCCTTTGGCCACGACTACGCCGAAACCTTACGACGCTGGCGTGAGGCCTTTTTGGCCCAGCGCGAGCAGGTGCTGGCCAACGGCTTCGATGCGCGCTTCATGCACATCTGGGAGTTTTATCTGGCGTATTGCGAAGCTGCGTTTGATGAAGACAACATCGACGTAGTGCAGTACACCCTGAAAAAATGCGAGGACTAAGCCATGCAGCCCAATCAAACCGAAAATTCTCGCCGTGCAGTACTCAGGTCTGCCCTGCAAGGCACGGCTGGGGCGTTGCTGGCCTGGGCTGTTAGTGGCACGAGCGGCGCACATGCGCAGGCGGCAACACCTGCAGAAGTGGCAGCCGATTTGCCCCAGCCCCAAGCGGCAGGCACCACGCGGCTGAGATTTTTGGGCCTGTCCATTTACGACGCGCGTCTTTGGGTGGCACCAGGCTTTCAAGCCGCCAACTTCGCGCAGCATGGTTTGGCGCTGGAGCTGACCTATTTGCGATCGCTCAAAGGCAACTTGATTGCCGAGCGATCCATCAAAGAAATGCGCCGCGCGAGCAATGTGCCTGCGGCCACCGAGCAACGCTGGCTCGCTGCCATGCAAGAGGCATTCCCAGATGTGAGGGAAGGCGACCGCATCACCGGCGTTCACCTGCCCGCGATGGGTGCCCGCTTTTACTTCAACGGCCAGTTGCGCGCCACCATCAAAGACTTGGAATTCAGCCAACAATTCTTTGGCATTTGGCTGTCTCCCAACACCAGCGAGCCACGCCTGCGCACCGAGCTATTGACAGCGTATGCATAAACCATCCGGCACCAGCACCGCGCCCGGCTTTGGGTGGCGTGACGGTTGGCACTATGGGCTGATGGGTTTTCCGCTGGCATTTGTGGCACTGCCGCTGTACGTGGTGTTACCTAACCACTACGCGCGCACGTTTGGCGTGCCGCTGGCCACATTGGGGGCCGTGTTGTTGGCGGCAAGGCTACTGGATGCGGTCATTGATCCGCTGTTGGGCCGCTGGAGCGATGCGCTGTTTGCGCGGTCTACCCAGGCCGTGCTGCGCTGGGCGGCACTCGCCTGCGCCGTGCTGGGCATGGGCTTTGCGCTGTTGTTTTTTCCACCCGTGCAAGGTGTGGATGCGCTTGTTATGTGGGCGACCGCCTGCCTGATGGTGACTTACATCGCCTACAGCGCACTGAGCATTACCCACCAGTCCTGGGGCGCCATGCTGGGCGACGATGAAGCACAGCGCAGCCGGGTCGTGGCGTGGCGCGAAGGGTTGGGCTTAGTGGGGGTTATTTTTGCATCAATTATGCCTGCAGCCCTTGGCCTGCATGCACAGGCAGCTATGTTTTTGATAGCGTTGGCTGTTGGCTGGTGGGCCTGGAGCACGGCGCGCAAGCCCTTGTCTACCGCCAAGGTACAAGCCGATAACGGGCTAACGGGCAAGACAGCGAACCAGCATGTCCGCGCAGCGCTTGCAGAAACTAGCGCGACGTTTTCCGCCGGGCGCCCTTCTTCGCTGTGGCTGCCTTTTACCCGACCCGGCTTTCGCGCACTGATGGCGGTGTTCATGGTCAACGGCATTGCCAGCGCCGTACCCGCCACACTGATTTTGTTTTTCGTGCAAGACCGCTTGCAAGCGCCCACCGGCAGTGAGCCGCTGTTTTTAGGCAGCTACTTTCTCAGCGCAGCGCTGGCCATTCCGCTGTGGCTCAGGCTGGTGCAGCGCATCGGCCTCGCGCGCACCTGGCTGGTGGGCATGGTGCTGTCGATTGCGGTTTTCTTGGGTGCATCGCAGTTGGGTGCTGGTGATGTGACCGCCTTTGTGGTGGTGTGCGCCTTATCGGGCGTAGCCTTGGGCACCGACCTGGCACTGCCCAGCGCCTTATTGGCGGGCACCATTGCCACGCATGGCGACCAAGGCCGTGCCGAGGGCGCGTACTTTGGCTGGTGGAACTTCGCCACCAAACTCAACTTGGCGCTGGCGGCCGGCCTGGCCCTGCCTGCGCTGGGCTGGTTGGGCTACGCGCCCGGCGCGCGCGACCCACAAGCTCTGCAAACGCTCACCGCTGCCTATTGCCTGCTTCCATGTGCGCTGAAAGCGCTGGCTGCGGTGCTGCTTACCACCCTTCTACTTCGAAAGACACCATGACACACGCCGCCAGCTTCGCAAAGAGCCACCCGCTGAGCCGCCGCCTGCTGCTGACCGGTGCTGCAGCCACCGCAGCCATCAGCCTAGGGGGCTGCGCATCCCAAAACATCGAAGCCTATGCCACTGAGAAACCCGTGCTGGATTTGCAGCAGTATTTCAACGGCGTGCTCGATGCCTATGGCGTGTTCACCGACCGCTCTGGGGCCGTTGTCAAGCGCTTCACCGTGGTGATGAACTGCACCTGGACCGGCAACGAGGGCGTGCTGGACGAAGACTTCACCTACTCCGACGGCACAAAACAAAAACGCGTCTGGCGCCTCACCAAACTGGCCGACGGCCGCTACACCGGCACGGCGGGTGACGTGGTCGGCACCGCCCAAGGCCAAGCCCGGGGCAATGCGTTTTACTGGACCTACACGCTGTCGCTGCCAGTCAATGGTTCGGTCTATGAGGTGCAATTTGACGACTGGATGTACCTCATGACTGACAAGGTCATGCTCAACAAAGCCACCATGCGCAAATTAGGCGTCAAGCTGGGCGAAGTCACGCTGTCATTCACCAAACGCTAGAAACAGAAAGCCTTCATGCCCTTGCTCAAACCCCTGAATCCGCCCTTGCAGAACTGGCGCGGCACAAACGTCTGGCTGGTTGGCGCGTCCACCGGCATTGGTCAGGCCACCGCGTCTGCACTGCATGCGCTGGGCGCGCAGGTGGTGGTGTCGGCCCGCAAGGCGCAGGCGCTGGACGCTTTTGTGCAAGCCCACCCCGGTAGCCGCGCCTTGGCGCTGGACGTGACCGATGCGCAAGCCGTGCAAGCCGCTGCCATGCAATTGCAGGCCCGCGGCCCGCTGGACTGCGTGGTGTACTGCGCAGGCCACTACCGCGCCATGCGCGCCGTTGCCATGGATGTAACCGACATGCAGCGCCATATGGATGTGAATTACACCGGGGCCTTACAGGTACTCAGTGCAGTGCTACCCGCCATGCTGGCGCGTGGGACCGGCCACGTCAGCCTGGTAGGCAGCGTAGCGGGCTACCGAGGCTTGCCCAACAGCCTGGCCTATGGCCCGACCAAAGCCGCGCTCATCAACCTGGCAGAAACGCTGTACCTCGATTTGCACGACAAAGGCATCGGCGTGAGCATCATCAACCCCGGTTTTGTGCAAACCCCGCTCACGGCCAACAACCAATTTGACATGCCCGCACTACTGACACCGGCGCAAGCCGCGCAGGCCATTGTCAAAGGCTGGGCGCGTGGCGCGTTTGAAATTCACTTTCCCAAACGTTTTACCCTGTGGATGAAGGCACTGCGCCTGTTGCCCCATCGACTGTTCTTGGCGTTGGTGCGCAAGGCCGCGTTGTAATATCCCCGAACATCACCGAGCTACAGTTCATGATCACTACCGCGGCCACCGAGCGCATAGTCGCTTTTTTCGAAGCACTCACGCCCCAGTCAGTGGCAGACATTCCACGTTATTACGCCACCAACGCCCGGTTCAAAGACCCGTTCAACGACGTGACTGGCTTATCCGCCATTGAAGGCATTTTTGCGCACATGTTTGTGGCACTCCAGTCCCCACGCTTTGTAGTAACCGAGCGCATCGTGCAAGGCCAACAATGCTTCTTGACCTGGGAGTTTCGCTTTCGGTTCAGGAACTTCCAAAAGACCCAAGAGCAAGTCATTTTGGGCGGGTCGCACTTGGTGTTCTCCAATGATGGCTTGGTGACTTTGCACCGCGACTACTGGGATGCCGCCGAAGAGTTGTATGAAAAGCTGCCCTTGGTCGGCGGCCTGATGCGCTGGCTGAAAAAGCGCTCGAACAGCTAATGTCACGCCGAGGGTGAACGGCCTGCGGCGTTGCCCATGACCGAACTTGGGAATCGGCTGGGCTGAAAATCTACTTTGCGACGTGGTTCCCACCATGCGCGAATCGACGCAAATATGTTGCGGCAGCCCGTGCATTTGTACTCGCCTGTTGCTCTGAGAGAGCCATCTTGCGAGCGATCAATCACCTGCTGGTAGCTGGTCGCACCGCATTCACGGCATTTATAGACAGTCTTGTAGTTCGCCATAGTGCTTGCACTGTACGTGCAGCCCTAAAAAACAACCAGCTTATTGTTGTAAACCGATGTAAGTACCGTAACGGGCGCTTTTAATCAGGCGCCCTGGACGGCTCTTTTGGGACTAGCTAGCCCACAGCCGGTTAGGCTGGAACCGTATCGGCAAAGCTGGCACGCTGAATCAGCTTGTCATGCAGCTTGACTAGGCCCGGATATTGCGAACGCCAGTCGATCAGAGGAAAGCGAAAGTCCAGATACCCCAGCGCACAACCCACCGCAATATCAGCCAAACTAAGGTGAATACCGGCGCAAAAAGGCTTGTCGCCCAAGCCAAGACTCATCGCCTTCAAGGCGTCGTCGATTTTTACCAACTGGCGGTCAATCCAAGCTTGGCTGCGCTGCGCCTCAGTGCGGCCAGCCCACACGGACTCCATGCGCGCCAACAATGAGGCATCTAGCAGGCCATCGGCCAACGCTTCCCATGTTTTGACTTCGGCACGCT
>JBEANP010000170.1:0-6305 GCA_041165385.1 Pseudomonadota bacterium
AAAGCGCCCGTCGGCGGGCAGTGGAATTTTGATGCCGACAACCGCGAGTCATTCGGCAAAGCGGGCCCGCAAAACGTACCGCCGCCCACACGATTTGCGCCTGACGCCATCACGCAAGACGTCATCACATTCGTCAACACCCGCTTCGCCAGCCACCCCGGCACGCTGCACACCTTTGGCTGGCCCGTCACGCGCGAACACGCATTAACGGCATTGCACGCGTTCATTCAAGAGCGCCTGCCGCTGTTTGGCTTGTATGAAGACGCCATGTGGTCGGGCGAGCCGTGGCTGTACCACTCGCACCTGAGCTGCGCGCTCAATCTCAAACTATTGAGCGCGCGCGAAGTAGTGCAAGCCGCTGGAGATGCGCACCGCACGGGCCACGCGCCGCTGGCGGCAGTGGAAGGCTTCATCCGCCAAATACTGGGCTGGCGCGAATACGTGCGCGGCATTTACTGGACCCAAATGCCCGAGTACCTGGAGCACAACGCGCTGAACGCCCAAGCCGAACTGCCCGCTTGGTACTGGACCGGTAACACCGACATGGCCTGCCTGAAAGACGCCATTGGCCAAACGCTGGAACATGGCTACGCCCACCACATCCAGCGCCTGATGGTGACCGGGCTCTATGCACTGCTGCTGGGCGTGAAGCCACAGGCGGTGCACGCGTGGTACCTGAGTGTGTATGTGGACGCGGTGGAGTGGGTGGAGCTGCCCAACACGCTGGGCATGGGCCAGTTTGGTGATGGTGGGCTGATGGCCAGCAAGCCCTATGTGGCCAGCGGCAAATACATCCAGCGCATGAGCAACCACTGCAAAGGCTGCAAGTTCGACCCCGCGGTATCAACAGGTGCGACCGCCTGCCCGTTCACCACGCTGTACTGGGACTTTTTGGATCGCCACGAACCCATGCTCAAAAAGAACCCACGCATGGCGATGCAGCTCAAGAACCTGGCACGGCTGGATGCACCGGCGCGCGAAGCCATCCGCCAGCAAGCCACAACCCACCGGCTGTTGCAAGTGCCCAGCGCGACTGCGACAGGCGCAGCATGACGCAAGCGCCACTCACCCAGTTTCCGCCCACACGAGATGCTGCCTATGCCCGCCTGGCTGCGGTCAACCCCGCTGCCTACGCCTGCACCCGCAATGCACTGGACGGCGCGGTCACCCGGCTATCGCCCTACCTCACCCACGGCCTGCTGAGCCTGCGCGAGGTGTACGACGCGGTCAACGCGCGCCATCCGCTAGATGCAAAACACAAGTTCGTCTTTGAGTTGGGCTGGCGCGCCTATTGGCACCACGTTTGGGAACATTTGGGCGATGGCATTCACCAATCGCTCCACGCCGGGCTGTTGTCCGACGATGCCTACCAGCGGGAGGTACCCACCGATGTGCTGGAGGCCCGCACCGGCATACCCACCATCGACTTGGCCGTACGTGAACTCTACACAACAGGCTACCTGCACAACCACGCCCGCATGTGGCTGGCCAGCTACGTGGTGCATCTGTGCAAGGTGCACTGGCATGCGGGTGCGCAGTGGATGCTGGGCCACTTGCTCGATGGTGACGTGGCCAGCAACCACCTGAGCTGGCAATGGGTTGCGGGTACAGGCAGCAGCAAGCCTTATCTTTTCAACGCCGATAACGTGGCCAAGTACGCACCGGCGCAGTGGCATAGCCCTGGCACCGCAATCGACACCAGTTACGAAGCGCTAGACCACATCGCGCGCGATGCTGCAGTGCAGCTCAGTCCAATAGAACTACGTGCCAACGCTGCAAGCGTCCGGGCAAATTCAGGCGTGGCACAGCCTGCATTGCACAACACGCCGCCTGGGGCCGAATGGTGTGCGCCCGACGGCACGTTGGTAGCAGGCCGTGATGTGTTGCTGCTGCACCCGTGGTCTATAGGGGACGTTCCGCCCAATGCGCAAGCAGACGTGCTGGTCATTGGCATTGGCTTACCACCATGCCACGCACAAACGCCTTGGGGCACGCTGCGCTGGCGCTTTGTGACCGAAGGGCTGCAGGTCCAGATTACGCAGCCGACGCACCTCTGGTGGGGAGATGTTGCGCAGGTAGCGCAAGCGCTGCAGGCTGCGCGCTCAGTCACTTGGCAAGCGAACCCCCATGTGGATGGCGCCATGGCCGCAGTGCAAACATTTTGGACATCAACGGGACACGGCCCACTGGCAAAACCCTACCAACAATCGCCGCTGTTTGCCCCGGTAGACAAGCATTGCCACAGCTTTTCAGAGTGGTGGCGAAAAACACACCTTATCAACCTCTAGCCCACGTGGATATTGCGCAATCAGCTATTAAAAACATAGCAATTAGAAAAATATTACAGCATAAAGCCCAAATCCACCGGGTAGTCCAAGCGCGCCGGCGTAGCCAAGTTGCCAAAGTTCACAATCTTGGGCAGCACTACCGGCATCTCGGTGGTGGTGACCCCGAACCACTTGGCCAAGGTAGCGGCATATTGGTCTACCGAGGTGCTGGGCAGCAGGCGGCCTTGGCCTACGTGCCACTGGTTGGCAGGCAGGTAATTGCCGCCGCTGTCTTTGGTGTCTGCCACGCTAATCGGTGGCGCAGTGCCGTAAAACTTTTTGCCGTTCACCGCCCCACCCACTACAAAGTGATGGCTACCCCAGCCATGGTCCGATCCATCGCCGTTGGAGGCCAGCGTGCGGCCGAAGTCGGACGCTGTAAAGGCGGTGACCTTGGTGGCCACGCCCATTTCCACCGTGGCGTCATAAAACGCAGTCATGGCAGCACTGACTTTGCCCAAGGTGCCACCATGGTCGCGAATCAGGTTGTCATGCAAATCAAACCCGCCTATGGAAACCATAAAGACCTGGCGTTGTGCACCCAATACCGTGCGGCCTTGGATCAGGCGGGCCACCATTTTGAGTTGGTCGGCCAAGGAGTTACCAGTGGGGAAGACGGTAGCCAGCGGTACTCCTGCGGTGGGTGTGGCCGTGGCGTCAGTGAGCTTGAGTGCATCCGTCACCATGGTCTCTGCGGTCATGGCCCGCGCGGTGACTTTGTTGTATTCGTTTTCCAGCTTGTGACTACCGGTTTGCTGCAGGATGGTTCGCATGGCGGCGCTCACCGTCATTGCGCCACTGGCAGCCGTGCTTGACCCGTAAATGGTTGCGCCGGACACCGCCGCTTTAATTTTGATCGCTCCACCGGTACTGACCTGGTACTGCAGCGCTGTATCTCCAGACAAAAACACCGCGTTACCCGTCACAGATATACAGGTGAACTGGGCCGGCGTGTTCAATACCGGATTAGGCGCAAGCGCCAAGTCGCCTATGTTGCCACCCCAGCCAATGGTCGAACCTTCGGGCGATGATGACTGCCACACCGACTGCTGATCGTTGTGGGAAAAGAGCTGCGGTGGGCGCGGGTTGGTCACTTTGTCAGAGCTGTTGTACTGCGCGCGAGTGAGCGGCTTTACCAAGGGGCCGACGTTAAGTTGAACCGCCATTTTTCCGGTGTTGAACAGGTTCGTCAGCCCGGTCATGGTGGGGTTGAGTGCAAATTTGCGCGCTACTCCCAGCGAATCAACGGGCACATCCAGCGCAGCGGGCTTGAGCTCTGTAGCGGCCAGCGCGCTTTGGGCGAGCGCAATGCCCCCGGCGGTACGCAAAGCTCCACCGCCACGAATCGTGCTGTATTGGTCGTAACTGGCATCGTCATAGGTCACCAGCGTGTTAGCGTAGTCATTGCCGCCGTACAAAAACACGCACACCAAAGCCTTGTAGTCGTTGGGGTCGCCCGCTGTGGCGGTAAGTGCTGCGGCCTCGCCCATGGCGGCCAAATTCAAGGCAAACGGCAAGGCAGTGCCGCTCAGCGCGAGTTGGCCCGAGCGTCTTAGAAAGTCACGGCGGCTGGGTGCAAAAGTAGAGTGTGAGGACATGTGCAAAGCGCCTATTTCTGAACTAAATACTCGGCACAGGCCATCACCATCAGCACCGCGGCGCACACGCGGTTGCGTAGATTGGCTGCTGTCTTGGTGGCGTTGACGGGAATCGAAGTATCCACGCCTTTCATGGCCCCCACCGTAGTAGTGATCAGCGTGACGTTAGGTGCGGACAATTGGCCGGCACATAAAAGCAGGTTCAGCCGGTCAATCAAGTTTGTAGGGTTGGCAGGTGTGGGGCTGAGCGCCAAAGCAATTTCAGCGCTGTAAGGGGTGGAAATATCCCATGTAGAGCCGCTGACAAAGTTGATGCCACTGCCGATTACGCCCTGCATGTAATTCAGGTACCCGCCCACGCTTGACTCGTTGACCAACTGAAATTCGGGGGCAACCGCCCCGGTGGTCAAGACAGTCGCCGCAGGCACATAGCCAGGCCGAAAGAAGTTAAACACCGAGGGCGACCGAAGCGGGCTTTGACCCAGTTTGGTGCCCGCATCGCTCAGGTCGCCAATCTTCCAAGCGCCGGATGCAGAAGTCACGCCAAACGTGCGCGCCCACTGCACCAAGCGCAGCATGGGCTCGCGCAGTTTGCCAAACTCAGGCTGCACAGCCGCATTCAAACCATTGGGGCCACGCGCTTCGTCGTCCAGCAATATAGCGGCATACACAAACGCCAAATCGCCACGTACACCCGAGCCATTGTTGTCGAACACATTGGCCACACGCTGCACGTAAGCCGGGCTGGGGTTGCTGGTGACCAGCCGTTGAATAAGCTGTTTGCAGATGAAAGGGGCGGTGTTTGCATGGTTGAACAACTTGTCCAGGGCCGCCTTCAGGGCAGCAGGGGCAGAGCTGTTGTCCAACGTGCCGCCCATGAAGTTGATGGTGCCCGAGGAATGGTTGTTGCCCACTTGTACCATTGGCAAGCGAATCAAAGCGGTGCCGGGTATGTTGCGCACACCACCGCCAGCTTGTGCGATCGGAGTATTCACATTTTGGCTGAGGTCCAGGTCATACCCGGTGAACGCTTTGGCAAACTCACTCACGTCCAGCGCAGTGTAAGCGTCTACTTTGTTGCCCCCCACCAGCTTGGGAGTGCCATCCTGGTTCAGCTCTACCAGACCAATGCTGAACAACTGCATCACCTCACGGGCGTAGTTTTCATCGGGCGCGCTACCTCTACCATCGGCTTTTTTATTGCCTTTGGTGTTGAGGTAGTAGCCCATGGCGGGGTTGAGCGTGATGGCTTCCAGCAGGTCGCGGTAGTTGTCAAACGCGTGCTTGGACAGTGTGTCCCAATACTGGGCAGCAGCATGGCTGCGCCAAGCGAAGTCCAGCCCGTTGAGTGACACCACGAATATTTCAGACAGCGCAACTGCCATGCGTTTGCGCGCGGCGTCTGGCGAAGTGATCAGCTGGTTCCAGGCCATGTAATCGCCGGGGTAGCTATTGTCATAGAAGTTGCTGGCGTTGTTGACATCGCCATAGCCTTTGGCATTGAGCCAGTCCCACCCCGTAGGGCCTTGGTCTGCGGCGATTTGGTTTTGAATCCATTTGGCAAAACCGCTGCTTTGCACACTGGCAATGTCCGCGTCACTCGCGGACAGTTGGGCTTGCAACAAAAAACGGGCAGCTTGGGCTGATGTGGTTGGCGCGGGATAGGCTTTGCCGGCAGACACGCTGTTCAAGCTCACCGCGCGGCCTGGCTCCAAAGATACGCTGCCTGCCACAGCTGCAGAATCACCCCCTCCACCGCAGGCGGCTAAAGGCAGCACGGCCGCAGCAGCACTTACGCGCACCCAAGCTGATTGTTCAGTGGAATTGTCCGAAGTTTCAGAGAACATGGCGATAAAAATTGAGTCATTGGTGGGTTGGTCAACGCACAGACTAACCCAGTTGAGGCACCCCGCCTAACGCTTTTGCACTTTGTTACGCGTGCTGCGCACCCAGTCGCACGACCCCCCTCACGCCCGGGCGCTGGTGCGCGCGTTGACCTTGTCACGCCAGGCCTGCAGCGCAGGCATACCCTCTTTGCCGGGGTTGAAATGCATCAGCTTTGCAAATTCAATGGCGCAAAACGCGGTGATGTCGGCAATGGTGAAGCGCTCACCCGCTATCCAAGGCTGGCGCTCCAGCACATCGTTAAACCACTGGGCGATCTCACGCACCTTGTGCGCTTGCGAATGGCCATAGTCGGGAAACTGCGGCTGCTCCAGCGGCGCCAGACCGGGGTGAGTGTGGCGCACGGTGTTGGCGATGCCAGCCAGCAGGTAGTGCTCCACGCGGCGGTCGGCCATTTCAATGAACGCGCGCTCTTCGGCGTCCACGCCCATCAGGTTGGACTCGGGGTACAGGCCTTCAAGGTAAGTGCAAATGG
>JBEANP010000171.1:0-6276 GCA_041165385.1 Pseudomonadota bacterium
GACCGCATCGGTGTGCAGCACGGTGTAGGGCGGCTCGCTTTGGTAGGCCATGCCGAACTGCGCCACCTCGCCTGCCTTGCTGCGGTTGGCCAAGGGCGTGCCGCGCAGGCGCTTGAGCAGGCCTAGCTGGATTTCATGCGGGTGCAGCGCGTACAGCGCATCAAAACCCTGCGCAAAGCTGTACCAGGTTTCACCGGGCAGGCCAAAGATCAGGTCAGTATGCAAGTGCGCCTGCGTGTGCTGCACCAGCCACGCGATATTGGCGCTGGTGGTGGCGTTGTCTTGGCGGCGCGATATGCGCTGCTGCACCTCGGGGTTGAAACTTTGAATGCCAATTTCAAGTTGCAACACACCGGCGGGAAATTGCACCAGCATGTCTTGCAGGCGTTCGGGCAAATGGTCGGGCACCACTTCAAAATGCAATTGCAATGGTTCTTGTGGCTGCGCCGCCAACCGATCCAGAAAAAACTGCAGCACGCGCACAGACGCGTCAATCTTCAGGTTAAACGTGCGGTCTACAAACTTGAAGGACCGCGCGCCGCGCTGGTACAGCGTGTCAATCTCAGCCAGAAAAGCTTGCTGCTCAAAAGCCCACGCTGTTTTGTCAAGCGCACTTAAACAAAACTCGCACTTGAACGGGCAGCCGCGTGAGGCCTCAACGTACAGCACGCGCTGGGCAATGTCGGTGTCGCTGTACTCAAGGTAGGGCAAGTCCAACTCGTCTAGCGGCGGCTGCACCCCGGCTATCACCTTCATCAGCGGCCGTGGGCCGTGCACCAGCGCGCGGCACAGTTGGGGAAAGCTCACATCGCCCCAACCGGTGATCACATGGTCGGCCAGTTGCACTATGGCCTGCCCTTCCAGCTCGTGGCTGACCTCTGGGCCGCCCAGCACCACTTTGACTTGGGGCCGCTGGGCCTTGAGCAGGCGCACCACCTCGGTGGTCTGCAAGACGTTCCAGATGTACACACCAAAGCCAACGATCTGCACGGTGGCGTCGCGCCGGTCCAGCTCCGCCAACACCGCATTCACCACCTCTTGGGCAGGCCGGTGGATGGTGAACTCGCGCAGCGTGGTGCATTCGTGCAAATCGGCACCGCCGTGGCGCGCCATATTGGCCAGCAAATAGCGCAGACCCAATGAGGCGTGGATGTACTTGGCGTTCAGGGTAACCAGGAGGATTTGGGCGGGCATGGCCGTATTATCAAAGCATGGCCTCCAACCCCAAGTCTGCCGCAGCTTCTGCTGCATCCCCCAACCCACGCAATGTCACCGGCGACAGCTACTTTGGCTGGGATGGTGATGTGTTGGTGGTCAACATTTTGGGCAAACCCGCCGCCAGCAAAGACGCGATCGGCAAGCCCAAGGGCACGCAACTTAAGGTGAGCGTGACCGCCGCGCCCAAAGACGGCAAGGCCACCGACCACATGGTGCGGTTTCTGGCGCCGCACTTTGGCGTGCCAGTGTCTGCGATTGAAGTAGTGTTTGGGCGCGAGAGCATTCACAAGCAACTGCGTATCACCGCACCAAAAAAAATGCCTGCGGTGTTTACGCAGGCATCTTTGGAGTTAGGTGACGATCAGAACGAGTAGCTAAGGCCGATGCCGAACACGGGGAACACTTTTAGGTTGTCGATGGCGTCTTGCACTTTCTTGTTCTGTGCATCAATGTCAGCCTGCGTCACGCCAGCGCCGGTAGCTGTCAACGTGGATTTGGGGTTTTGGAACATCACGCCCAAGTCAAACACAAAGCCAAAGCCTTTGGCATCTTTGGGCTTGGTGGAATAGCCAATGCCAGCGTAGGGTGCAATGCCGTCGCTCATTTTAATTTCAGCATTCACGGTGGCGGGCTTGTTATTAACGTTGCCGTTACCAGCCAGCGTAATTTTG
Source organism: Pseudomonadota bacterium (assembly GCA_041165385.1). Lineage (GTDB taxonomy): Bacteria > Pseudomonadota > Gammaproteobacteria > Burkholderiales > Burkholderiaceae_C > Allorhodoferax. The sequence goes on from JBEANP010000171.1 coordinate 1,890, forward strand.
CTGCTGTTAAACACCACGCCGCCCGACATGCGGAAACCGCCAGAGCCTGGGTACCAGTCGCCCACCAACTGGGCTGAGCTCCAGTTGAGTTCCACGGTCATGGTGTTGCCAGCACCAAAGTCACCCACATCGCCCGTGAAGGTTTGCTTGGGCAGCGCGTTAATTTGGCCGCGCACCGCAAAGCCTTCGCTCACCGATGCGGCGTAACCCAAGCCCAGGCCGTTGGTGCTGAGCTGGGTGTACACGGTGCCCATTTCACCGGCAAAAGCGGCAGCAGGAATGGCGCTCAGTACCAGAGCGATTTGGATTAATTTTTTGGACAATGCCATGCGGAGCTCCCACTCAAAAGGTTGGTTGTTAAAACAGTTGAAAATGTGGCACCGTGCGTGACAAAGTGCTCACCCGTTTATACCCCACAGCAAGTGGGGGATTACTGACATTTGAACTTTAGTCTGTACGCTGACTCCCACTACGACATGCATTTTTTACCCCCTACCCTCCGCTGGCTTGCTCTGTTTTTGATAGCTTCTTACGCCCTATCTACGGGGGCTATGGCACAGATTAGCCAAAAAACTAACCATTCAGTCAGCGCGGTGGTCCAAACCGAGCAGGTCCATGCCGAGCTGCTGGTGCACGCGCCCGATGGCGTAGACCCTGGCAAAACCGTGTGGGTGGGCCTGCAACTCATCCACCAGCCCCACTGGCACACCTACTGGAAGAACGCGGGCGACTCCGGCCTGCCCACCCAACTGCAGTGGACACTGCCCGAGGGCATAGCTGCGGGCGACATCGCCTGGCCCGCACCCCAAAAAATTGCCATCGGCAGCCTGGCCAACTATGGCTATGAGGGCACCGTGCTGCTGCCCGTGCCGCTGACCATTGGCCCCAGCTTCAAGGCGGGCGCTTCGAGCAAAGACCTGGAAATCAAACTATTTGCCAGCTGGCTGGTGTGCCGCACCGAGTGCGTGCCGCAAGATGGCAACTTTGTGCTGCGCATTCCGGCCCAGGGCTCCACCGCGCTACGTGGCGCAGACTTTGACGCTGCTCGCACTGCCCAGCCCCAAGCATTTGCGGGCCCGGCGGTGGCGGCGGTGGCTGCCGAAGGCATCACCTTCACCGTGCGCGGCCTGCCCGCAGCGTGGGCGGGCAAGCCGCTGAATCTGTTCCCCGAGACCACCGAAATTATCGAGACCGCCGCATCTCCATCTGCCGTGCCCAGCGCAGGACTAGGCGTGGCTCAAAACTGGTCGGGTGGCGTTTGGTCGGCGCGCGTGCCACTCTCTGCGCTGCGGTCTGAGAGCCCCGCCACGCTGCCGCTTGTGCTCACGCAAAACGGCCAAGCACTGCGCACCGTGGCCCAAGTAGAGGGCACTTGGCCTGCTGTTACCGCACCCCCGGCGATGGGCGTGTCACCCGCACTGCAGGCAGCGCTGGATGCAAATGCCAAAAACACCGCCACCGCACCACCTGCCGACGCTGGCCTGGGCACCTGGGCCATTGCACTCGGTGCCGCCGTGTTGGGTGGGCTGATTTTGAACCTGATGCCCTGCGTGTTCCCGGTGCTGGCCATCAAGATGCTCAGTCTGGCTAGGCATGGCAACGCCACCAACACACTACGCCACAGCCACCGGGCGCAGGGGCTGGCCTATACCGCTGGCGTAGTGGTGTCGTTCATGGCGCTGGGCGGCCTAATGCTGGCCCTGCGCGCCGGGGGCGAGCAGTTGGGCTGGGGCTTTCAGTTGCAATCGCCATCCGTGCTGGTGGCGTTGGCGGTGCTCTTTACCTTGCTGGGACTGAACTTGTTGGGTCTTCTGGAAGTAGGCAACGTGCTGCCCAGCCGCCTGGCCAGCCTGCAGTTGAGCCACCCACTGGGCGATGCGTTTCTGACCGGGGTGCTGGCGGTGGCTATTGCGTCGCCCTGCACTGCGCCGTTTATGGGCGCATCGCTGGGCTACGCCATTGCCTTGCCCGCGGCGCAGGCGCTGGGCATTTTTGCGGCGCTGGGCCTGGGGCTGGCGCTACCGTATTTGGCGGCCAGCTGGGTGCCTGCCGTGGTGGGCTGGCTGCCCCAACCGGGCCCTTGGATGAACACGCTGCGCAACTTCATGGCGTTTCCCATGTGGGCCACGGTGGTGTGGCTGGTGTGGGTGTTGGGGCATTTAACCGGGGTGGACGGTGCGGCCAGCCTGTTGGCGCTACTGTTGGGCCTGGGAATGGTGGCATGGGCGCTGCAATTGCCAGGACAAAGTAAGCGAAGCAGTCGCTGGATTGCTACTATTTTTATAGCTACTTACGCAATTTTGGTGGGCGCTATAGGCCAAAACACCTTAAAAATGGAAGACGCCTTGCCGTATGGCCCGGGGAATTCTGGCGCTGGCTTGTCTGGCAATGCGCCAGATGCCACCAACGCCGCCCCTGGCACCGATTGGCAAGCCTGGGCCCCGGGCCGGGTAGAGGCCGAGCTGGCAGCGGGCAAGCCAGTGTTTGTGGACTTCACTGCCGCTTGGTGTATCACTTGCCAGGTCAACAAAAAAACCACCTTTGCCAACCCCGAGGTGCAACAGCGTTTTGCGGCCAAAGGCGTCACCCTGTTGCGTGCCGACTGGACGCGACGCGATCCCGCCATTACCTTGGCTCTGCAAGCGCTGGGGCGCAGCGGTGTGCCGGTGTATGTGCTGCACCAAGCAGGCAAGCCGCCGGTGGTGTTTTCTGAAATTTTGAGCAGCGGCACTTTGAGCGCAGCGCTGGACCAGCTATGAACACCATGCCCACCAGCACCCAGGCCGTTGCCGAAGCAGACGCCGTCAAGGCCATCCTGTCGCGCCCTGGCACCATCGCTGTGGTGGGCTTGTCGCCCAAAAGCCACCGCGCCAGCTACGAGGTATCGGCCTACATGCAGCAGCAGGGCTGGCACATTATTCCGGTCAACCCGCTGGCCAAAGTACCCGAGATCCTGGGCGAAAAGGTCTATGCCAACCTGACGGAAGTGGCCGCACAGCACCCCATCGACCTGGTAGACGTGTTTCGCAACAGCGAAGACGTGCCCCCCATTGCCGCCGAGGCCATTGCCATAGGCGCCAAAGCGCTGTGGCTGCAACTCGGCATTAGCCACGACGACGCCTGCGACAGCGCCCGCGCTGCCGGCCTGCAGGTGGTGCAAAACAAGTGTTTATTGGTGGAGCACAGGTTGCGGGGCTAAGTTTTGTTGCCCGCAACACGAGGCATATTGGCCGAAACAGTCACCGCTGGTGACGATGTCTATCGCCGTATATGTTCTAAAACCTTAGACGGGTCTGCTTTCAATGCTTCGCACCAGTCCACGAAGAGGATGACATCAAGGTACTGCTCACCACTCTCGACTTTCGACACGTAGGACTGTGAATGCCCAAGCAAGCCACCAACATCTGATTGCGACATAGATGCCGCGCGTCGCAAATTTTGCAACTCCTGCCGCAGTAATCCATAACGTTTGTCGTAAAGCACGTGACCATGCTAAATTCCGTTTTGGAATATTCGAAATTGGAATATTCCAATCACTATCAAGGGAATTTATGAAAAATCGTGTTTACGCTGGGGCGCTTATCGCCTCTGCAATCTTGTCCGCTTGTGGCGGCGGGGGGTCTAGCACCACAAGCCCGTCCACAACCCCGGCAGCTTCAGCGACCAAAGCCGAAGGCTTGTATTCCGGCACGACAACAACTGGCTACGTCTTCAACGCCTTAGTTTTAGAAAATGACGAAATCTGGGCGCTTTACGGAGTGCCAAACAATGGCGCTCTGTCTGTATACGGAGTTAACTGGGCGCAGGGCACCTCAAGCAACGGCACCTACAGTGCGTCCAACGCTAAGGACTACTACTACACTGGTGCAGTAACCACGGGTACGCTGAATGCAAGCTACGTTGCAAGCTCTAGTTTTAACGGCACGGCAGTTGCAAATGGAGTTAGCACTGGATTCACCAGTGCGCCCCCAACAGTAACTAACTACTTGTACAACACGGCTGCGACCCTTTCAACAATTAGCGGCAGCTGGTCCGGATCTACCCTCTTTACGGGTGAAACCGGAACCGTGACGATTGCATCAAATGGAAATATTTCGGCCAGCTTCAATGGTAGCTACATTGGAACTTGCACTGGAACAGGTACTGCACACCTGACCTGCCCCCCCATAAACCGTACCAGTTATTTCTCCAAGAAGTCCATCAACCCGGAGAATGATGGACATGAGAACAAGCAAATTCAGCGAAGAGCAAATCATTTGCTTTCTGCGGCAGGCCGAAGCGGGCATGCCGATCAAGGAGATCGGGCGCAAACACGGCTTCAGTGATGCCTCCTTTTACAAGTGGCGCTCCAAGTACGGCGGCATGGACGCCAGCGAGGCCAAACGGC
>JBEANP010000172.1:0-6237 GCA_041165385.1 Pseudomonadota bacterium
CCCGAGTACGCCAAGAACATCTTGATTGGCTTTGCCCGCATGGACGGCCAGACCGTGGGTATCGTGGCGAATCAGCCGCTGGTGCTGGCTGGATGTCTGGACATCAAGAGCAGCATCAAGGCTGCACGTTTTGTGCGCTTTTGCGATGCGTTCAACATCCCCGTCATCACGTTTGTGGACGTGCCCGGCTTCATGCCCGGCACCAGCCAAGAGTACGGCGGCATCATCAAACACGGAGCCAAGTTGCTCTACGCGTACGCCGAGTGCACGGTGCCAAAGATCACCGTTATCACGCGCAAAGCCTACGGCGGCGCGTATGACGTGATGGCCTCCAAGCACCTGCGTGGTGACGTGAACTTTGCCTGGCCCAATGCCGAAATTGCGGTGATGGGTGCCAAGGGCGCGGTGGAAATCATCTTCCGCGAAGACAAGGGTGATCCTGCGAAATTGGCGGCTAAAGAGGCGGAATACAAAGCCCGCTTTGCCAACCCGTTCGTGGCGGGTGCGCGCGGCTTTATTGACGACGTGATCTTGCCGCACGAGACCCGTAAACGCATCTGCCGCTCCTTGGTGATGCTCAAAGACAAGAAGATTGAGAACCCCTGGCGTAAGCACGGGAACATTCCGCTCTGATCGCCACCCAGAACAAGAAAAGGACAAGCACCATGTTTACAAAAATCCTGATCGCCAACCGTGGCGAAATTGCATGCCGCGTGATTACGACGGCCAAAAAAATGGGCATCAAAACGGTGGCCGTGTATTCAGATGCCGACAAAGAAGCCCGCCATGTGGCGCTGGCTGACGAGGCCATCAACATTGGCCCCGCGCCCAGTCGCGATAGCTATTTGCTGGCCGACAAAATTATTGCCGCCTGCAAACAAACCGGCGCACAGGCTGTGCACCCCGGTTACGGCTTCTTGAGTGAAAACGCTGCATTTTCCAAGCGCTGCGAGGAAGAGGGCATCACCTTTATTGGCCCAAAGCACTATTCCATTGCCGCCATGGGCGACAAGATCGAGTCCAAAAAGCTCGCGGGTGCCGCAGGCGTGAACTGCATCCCCGGTGTGAACGATGCTATCGAAACACCCGAGAAAGCCGTGGAGATTGCCAAAGGCATTGGCTACCCCGTGATGATCAAGGCTAGCGCTGGTGGTGGTGGCAAGGGCCTGCGCGTGGCGTTTAACGACAAAGAGGCTTTTGAAGGCTTTACCAGTTGCCGTAACGAAGCACGCAACAGCTTTGGCGACGACCGTGTGTTCATCGAAAAGTTTGTTGAAGAGCCCCGCCATATCGAGATCCAGCTGATTGGCGACAACCAAGGCAATGTGGTGTACCTCAACGAGCGTGAGTGCTCGATTCAGCGCCGCCACCAAAAAGTGATTGAAGAAGCGCCTAGCCCCTTTATCAGTGAGGCCACCCGCAAAGCCATGGGCGAGCAGGCCGTGCAGTTGGCCAAAGCGGTGAAATACCAAAGCGCTGGCACGGTGGAGTTTGTGGTCGGCAAAGACCAGAGCTTTTACTTTCTGGAGATGAACACCCGCCTGCAAGTGGAGCACCCGGTCACTGAGGCCATTACCGGGCTGGATTTGGTTGAGCTGATGATTCGCGTGGCTGCGGGCGAGCCATTGCCGCTGACCCAGGCGGATGTTAAGCGCAACGGCTGGGCCATCGAGTGCCGAATCAACGCCGAGGACCCGTTCCGTAACTTTTTGCCCAGCACAGGCCGATTGGTGCGTTTTGCGCCGCCCGAGCAAACCATGTGGCAAAGCGATACCCAGCACCTGCTAGGCGTGCGGGTCGACACTGGCGTACAAGACGGTGGCGAGATTCCGATGTACTACGACTCGATGATCGCCAAGCTCATCGTGCACGGCACGGACCGCAATGACGCCATTGCCAAGATGCGCGAAGCGCTTAACGGGTTTGTAATCCGTGGCGTGTCGAGCAACATTCCGTTTCAGGCTGCGTTGTTGGCCCACCCTAAATTTGTCAAAGGCGACTTCAATACCGGCTTTATTGCCGAAAATTATTCAAAGGGTTTCTTTGCCGAAGATGTCCCGCATGACGACGCGTCGTTCTTGACCGCATTGGCAGCCTTTGTGCGCCGCAAGTCGCGCGAGCGCGCCGCAGGAATTAGCGGGCAATTGCCAGGGTATTCGGTGAACGCCGGCAAAGACTACGTGGTAGTGACACTGGGCGCGGAGGGCAAGAACACCTACACACCGGTCCATGTGGACGAATATGTAGGAGAAACAGGCTCCGCCCGCGTCACAGTGGGCGCAAGCAGCTATGAAATTCGTAGCAGCTCACGCCTAAATGACATCGCTATCGATGGCACTGTAAATGGCAAGCCGTTTACCGCCCAAGTGGAGCGCGGCACTTCCAAAAATCCGTTGGCACTGCGTGTGCAACACAACGGCACCCGCATCGATGCGCTGGTGATTTCGCCCCGCATGGCTGAGCTACATGCGCTTATGCCGTTTAAGGCTGCTGCAGACATGAGCCGCTTTGTGCTGTCACCGATGCCCGGTCTGCTGGTGGATGTGGCTGTGGTGCCTGGCCAGAAGGTGCAGGCAGGTGAGCGCGTGGCGGTTATTGAAGCCATGAAGATGGAAAATGTGCTGTTTGCTGCTGCAGATGGTGTGGTGGGCAAGGTGCTGGCATCCAAAGGCGAGAGCCTGACGGTGGACCAGGCCATCGTTGAATTTGTTTAAGGACTAACAACCATGGCACTACGACCCTTTGCCGTGCTGGGCATCCAGCAAATCGCCATTGGTGGGCCCGACAAAAATCGACTCAAAACCCTGTGGGTGGACATGCTGGGGCTGGAAGTGACTGGCACCTTCAGGAGCGAAAAAGAAAACGTTGACGAGGATATTTGCACCATGGGTGCAGGTCCTTTCAAAGTAGAAGTGGACTTGATGCAGCCGCTGGACCCCGATAAAAAGCCTGCAGTGCACACCACTCCACTAAACCATGTGGGATTGTGGATTGACGATTTGCCTGTGGCAGTAGAGTGGCTAAGCGCCCAGGGTGTACGCTTTGCACCGGGCGGCATTCGCAAGGGGGCTGCAGGCTTTGATATTTGCTTCTTACACCCCAAGAGCAACGACGAGTTTCCGATAGCTGGCGAAGGCGTTCTGATTGAGTTGGTGCAGGCACCGCCCGAAGTGGTGAAGGCGTTTTCGCAATTAGCCCATCCGGGGCAAAGCCGCTAACGCCTATTTAGCAGCGCGGTTGGCACGCGAGCGGGCCAGCGCTGCTTCAATCACTGAGCGCTTCTTATCCAAAATGGCGGGGTCAGTGTGCTGGGAATGGGTGGGTAGGTCTGCCAGCTTGGCTTGGGCCTTTTTTTCTAGCGACAAAGCATGTTCGTCCGCATGCAGCTTGCGTCGATAGCTACTGAATTCATAGCGAATTTTGGCGTTTTCGGCTAGCTCGTCAGACCAAGCAGACCAACCTGTGGCCTCGCCGCTGGCATTTTCCACTACGATGCAGTCCACGGGGCACACCGGCAGGCACAGCGCACAGCCGGTGCAATGTTCTTCCAGAATGGTGTGCATATGTTTGTTCGCACCCATGATGGCATCGGTAGGGCAGGCCTTGATGCACAGGGTGCAGCCAATGCACCAGTTTTCATCGATGAACATGACCGAGCGGGGCTCTTCTGACCCAAAGTCGGGGTTCAGAGAAGTCACGGGCTTTCGGGTGATATGGGCAATTCGAGCAATGCCTTCAGCCCCACCCGGTGGGCACTGGTTAATCGCCGCAGTGCCTTGTGCTATGGCGCGTGCGTAGCCCGCGCAGTCTGGGTAGCCGCAGCGAGTGCATTGGGTTTGGGGCAGTGCGTCAAGAATGCGCTGTGCCAGCGTATCCGTGGGCTCTGCCCCTGCCATTATTGCTTCTTGACTATGCGCTTGGCTGCTACTTTTTTAGTAGCTGCTTTCGCAGGGTGGATGGGCGTCGCAGCCGCTTTAGGCATTGGAGTGGCCACTTTTTTTTCAGCAGGTTGGGTCTCACTGGCGCTGGCGGTTGCTTTGACTGGGGCCTCCACCTTGTCGGTGGCGGCGGCTGTCACAGGCACCTCAGCTTCTGTGGCAGGCAGTGGCACGACTACAACCGGGGCGGTCTGTGCTACTGGTTCAACGGGTGCAACAGTTTGCGCAGGGGTTGGGGCTTGGACAGGTGCTACCACCGCTATCGGTGCTTCCATGACAGGCTGAACTGCAGGTGCTGCTTTTGCTAAGGGAGCCACCTTTGCTACTGGCGTAGGTGCCGTTTTTGCAGCCGGCATAACAGTAGTTTTGTTGTGGTGCGACAAGATAAAGGCCTTCACGACCGGATACACATGGTCACGCCAGCGTCGGCCCGAAAAAATGCCGTAGTGGCCTGCGCCTTTGGCTTCAAAGTGCACTTGCGCTGACTTGGGCACGCCGCTGCAAATATCATGCACGGCTTGGGTTTGGCCAGAACCAGAAATGTCATCCAACTCACCTTCGACCGACAGCAGTGCGGTGGTTTTGATGGCCTCGGGGCGAACGCGTTCTACCTTGCCGTTGACTCCTTTGACATCCCAGGTGCCATTGACCAAGCTGAAATCCTGGAACACCACTTTGATGGTCTCCAAGTAATAGTCGGCATCCATGTCCAGCACCGCGTTGTACTCGTCGTAAAACTTGCGGTGGGCTTCGGTGCTGGCATCGTCGCCTTTGATCAGGTCTTTGAAATAATCGTAATGGCTAGTGGCGTGGTTGCTGGGGTTCATGGCCACAAAACCGGAGTGCTGCAAAAAGCCGGGGTACACACGGCGGCCAGCACCTGGAAAGCTTTGTGGCACGCGGTAAATGACATTGTTTTCAAACCAGCTATGGGGCTTGTTCATGGCCAGGTTATTCACCGCTGTGGGCGATTTACGGGCATCGATTGGGCCGCCCATCATGGTCATGCTCAGCGGTGTCTTTTCGCCGCGTGCAGCCATCAACGAAACAGCCGCCAACACGGGCACGGTGGGCTGGCAGACGCTCATCACATGGCAATTGCCGTAGCGCTTTTGCACGTGACGAATGAACTCTTGCACATAGTTCACATAGTCGTCGAGGTGGAATTCGCCCTCGCTCATGGGCACTAGGCGAGCGTTTTTCCAGTCGGTGATGTAGACCTTGTGGTCCTTGAGCATGGTTTTCACCGTATCGCGCAGCAGCGTGGCGTAGTGCCCCGACAGCGGTGCAACGATCACCACGGCCGGCTGGTCTTTGATGGTTTGCAGCGTGGCACTGTCGTCGCTAAAGCGCTTGAAGCGGCGCAGTTCGCAAAACGGCTTGTCTAGCTCAATACGCTCGTGGATAGCCACTTCAACACCATCGACATCAATGGTGCGCAGGCCGAATTCGGGCTTCACATAGTCTTTGCCGAGGCGGTGCATCAGGTCGTAGCTGGCCGACATGCGCTGTGCAAACGGGCTTTGTCCCATCATCGTGGTCGGGTTACCGTAAACCTTGGCCGCTGCCAAAGCCAGATCGGAAAAAGGCTCCATCAGGGAACGCTGGGTTTCGTAGAGCTGGTACAGCATGGATTGTTGCCTTTAGAAAATGTTGCAGTGCAATATAACAGTAATCAATGACGTAAGGCTGAGCATTTTTCCTAAGTCTGCGCGTAAGAGTAGCCGTTACGGGCAGTCATAGGAGATGCAAATGCCCAGAATCAAGCCTGTACTAGAGGCGTTTGATACAGGTCAGACGACGCTGGCGATTGCTGCACAAACGTAGTCGATATTTTTGCTGTTGAGCGCAGCTACGCACATACGGCCAGTGTCGGTGCCATACACACCAAACTCAGAGCGCAGGCGCACCATTTGATCTTTTGAGAGGCCAGAGTAGCTAAACATACCAATTTGAGTGGTGATGAAGGACATGTCTTGCTGCACACCGGCGGCTTTGAGTCCGTCTACCAGTTTTTGGCGCATGGCCTTGATGCGCACGCGCATTTCGCCCAACTCTTTTTCCCACTGGGCACGCAACTCGGGATTACCCAGCACAGCTGCAACTACAGCGCCACCGTGGATAGGTGGATTGGAATAGTTGGTGCGGATCACAATTTTTAGTTGCGACAGCACGCGGTCGCATTCCTCTTTGCTTTCACACACCACCGACAGAGCGCCTACGCGCTCTCCATACAGGCTAAAGCTCTTGGAAAAGCTGGTGGAGACGAAGAAGTTCAGCCCAGCAGCCACAAACTTGC
>JBEANP010000173.1:0-6218 GCA_041165385.1 Pseudomonadota bacterium
AGAAGAAGATGATGTCGTAGCCGGTCACCAGCGTGCTGCTGGGCAGGTACAAGTCATAGTCCTGTGTCTTTTCAGGCCAGCCCATGGTGCTGAAAGGCACCAGCGCTGACGAATACCAGGTGTCCAACACATCGGGGTCACGCTTCAATGTTTTGCCGGGCGCTTGCGTTTGCGCATCGGCTTCGTTGCGGGCGACGTAGACCTTGCCGTCTTCGTCGTACCACGCCGGAATCTGGTGGCCCCACCAGAGCTGGCGGCTGATGCACCAGTCGGTAATGTTGTTCATCCACTGGTTGTAGGTGTTGACCCAGTTTTCGGGCACAAATTTCACCTCACCGCTTTGAACCGCATCGATGGCTTTTTGGGCGATAGATTTGCCGGTGGCGTCTTGCGGGCTGACTTTGTTCATGGCCACAAACCACTGGTCGGTCAGCATGGGTTCAATCACCTGGCCGGTGCGGGCGCAGCGGGGCACTTGCAGTTTGTGCTTCTTCACTTCGACCAAAAAGCCTGCAGCCTCTAAATCGGCCACCACTTTTTTGCGAGCCACAAAACGGTCCAGGCCTTGATAGGCTGCAGGGGCGTTTTCGTTGATCTTGGCGTCCAGCGTCAGCACGCAGATCATGGGGAGCTTGTGGCGCTGGCCCACGGCGTAGTCGTTTTGGTCGTGGGCGGGGGTGACCTTCACCACGCCGGTGCCGAAGGCTTTGTCCACGTAGTCGTCGGCAATCACGGGAATCGTGCGCCAGGTTGCAGGCGTGTCACCCGACAGGGGCAGGACGACTTGCTTGCCGATCAGCGCGGCATAGCGGTCGTCCTCCGGGTGCACCATCACGGCCACGTCGCCCAGCATGGTCTCAGGGCGGGTGGTTGCTACGGTGATGGATGCACCGTCGGCACTGGGTTGTCCATTCGCGTCGGCCAGCGGGTAGCGAATGTGCCAGAGCGAGCCGTCTTCTTCTTCGCTTTCCACTTCCAAGTCGCTCACCGCGCTCATCAAAATCGGGTCCCAGTTCACCAGGCGTTTGCCGCGGTAAATCAGGCCTTGCTCGTAGAGTTGCACAAAGGTCTCGGTCACCGTTTTGGACAGCTTGGGGTCCATGGTGAAGTATTCGCGGCTCCAGTCCACCGTGTCGCCCATGCGGCGCATTTGGTTGGTGATGATGTTGCCGCTTTTTTCCTTCCACTCCCACACCTTGGCGGTGAAGGCTTCGCGGCCCAGGTCGTGGCGGCTGATTTTTTGCTCTTGCAGTTGGCGCTCCACCACAATTTGCGTGGCAATGCCGGCGTGGTCGGTACCGGGAATCCATGCCGTGTTGAAGCCCGCCATGCGGTGGTAGCGGGTCAGGCTGTCCATGATGGTTTGGTTGAACGCATGGCCCATGTGCAGCGTGCCGGTCACGTTGGGGGGGGGCAGCTGGATGGAAAAGTTTTTGCCTTGGGCAGCCGCCGCCGCATCGGGCGCGCTGGTGCCACGGTAGCCGGCCACGCCGTAGCCCCGTTTTTCCCACTCGGGGCCCCAATGGGCTTCCAGCGCGGCGGGCTCAAAAGACTTGGAGAGTGACTGTAGGCCTGGCTGAGCGGGCTGGGCCGGGTGTGCGGGGGCGGCCTGCTCAGGGTTGGACGGTGTGGGGGCGTGGTTTGCGGTATCAGACATGGAAATTCTCGTGGGGAGCAACCCGCAATTTTACCGGGCCAGCGGTGTGCCCTCTCCTGACTTGCCCTGACTTAACCCAGCCAGAGCGCCGGGCAGGGAGCTTTCAGGATAATGCGGCATGCTTTTTCTGCTTTCCCCTGCCAAATCGCTCGATTACGAGACGCCGCTGCCAGACCAGCCACACACTGCCCCTTTGTTTGTCAAACAATCCAAGGTGCTGATCGACTTGCTGCGCGGCTACGCACCGCAGCAGATTGCCGAGCTGATGGACCTGAGCGACAAGCTTTCTACCTTGAATGTGACGCGCTATGCAGCTTGGTCTAGCCGTGCCACGCAGAAGAATGCACGCCAAGCCGTGCTGGCTTTTAACGGCGATGTGTATGACGGCCTGAACGCCAAAACCCTGCCCACCGACAACCTGGCCTGGGCGCAAAACCATGTGTGCATCTTGAGTGGCCTGTACGGTGTGCTGCGTCCGCTGGACCTGATGCAGCCTTATCGCCTGGAAATGGGCACAGCGCTAAAAGGCCCGTATGGCAAAGACCTTTACCAGTTTTGGGGTAGCCGCATTGCGGATTACCTGAACCAGCGGCTCAAAGTGGACGTGAGCCCGGTGGTGGTGAATCTGGCGTCACAAGAATACTTTCGCTCGGTGGACACCAAGGTGCTGAAGGCTCGCGTGGTGGAGTGCGTGTTTCAGGATTACAAGAATGGGCAGTACAAGGTCATCAGCTTTTTTGCCAAGCGCGCACGTGGGCTGATGGCGCGCTATGCCATTGATAACCAGATCAGCTTGCCCGATCAGCTGCGCGGTTTTAACCTGGATGGCTACGCCTGGGCCGCCGCGCAGTCAACCCCCGAGAAGCTCATATTTAGAAGAAAAATAAGCCTCTAGCCCCCGTCTAGTATGCGTAAGCAGCTATGAAAAATATAGCAAATTCAGAAGCCACACCCCATCTATGAACACGCCTGAACAATCCCAGCTTGGCAAAGCGTCTGCCTACATCGACCAGTACGACGCATCACTGCTGTTTCCCATTCCCCGCTCGGGCAAGCGTGCCGAGATTGGTATCGCCACCGACGCGCCTTTTTTTGGGGCCGATATGTGGACCGCGTTCGAGCTCAGCTGGCTCAACCCGCGCGGCAAGCCGCAGGTAGCGCTGGCGCATTTCACGGTACCGTGCGAGTCGGTCAACATCATCGAGAGCAAGTCGTTCAAACTCTACCTCAACAGTTTCAACAATACGAAGTTTGCCGATGCGGCAGAGGTGTTGGCCCGCCTGCGTGTGGATGTGTCCGAAGCGGTGTGGCGCGGGGGTGTGGTGCGCTCATCAGTCGGTGTGAAGCTAATTGCGGCCGAGCTGTTTGACCGTGAGCCGGTGTACGAGTTGGACGGGCTCAACCTGGACCGGCTGGACGTGGAGTGCACCCGCTACCAGCCTGCACCCGAGTTGCTCAGCGTGGCCGATGAAGAGTCGCCAGTGACCGAAGTGTTGGTCAGCAACCTGCTTAAAAGCAATTGCCTGGTGACGGGCCAGCCCGACTGGGGCAGCGTGCAAATCAGCTATACCGGGCGCGCGATTGACCAAGAAGGGCTGCTGCAGTACCTGGTGAGTTTTCGCAACCACAACGAGTTTCACGAGCAGTGCGTAGAGCGCATATTCATGGACATTTGGAGCCGCTGCAAGCCGCTCAAACTCAGCGTGTATGCACGCTACACCCGCCGCGGTGGGCTGGACATCAACCCGTTTAGAACCAGCCATCCCCAGGCACTGCCGGGTAACACTCGCACCGCGCGGCAGTAAAAGCGAGCCCAGCGCGACCTAGTTTGTCAGCCGCGCGAAGGCCCTGATTCTGAGAAAGAAATGACCGGGGCGAGCGCTGGAAATTCGCCAGACCGCTTGGCCTTCATGGCGGTGACCGCTTCCATTACATGCCGGTTGCTCCAGATGGCTCCTTGCAGCCAGCCCATTTGCTTGAGCGACTCGTCCACCGAATGGTCGCGCGCGTAGTGAATTGCCTGCTTGGTGCCCCATATGGCCACGGGCGGCTTGGTGGCAATCTCGGCGGCACATTGCAGCGCGGCGGCCAGCGTTGCCTCTGGTGACTCAAACACCGCGTTGACCAGGCCGTAATCCAGCGCCTTGGCGGCGCTCAGCCTGCGCCCGGTGTAGGCCAGCTCTTTAACCACCGCCAGCGGTATCAGCTTGGGCAGGCGCTGCAGCGTACCTACATCGGCCACCATGCCGATGTTGATTTCTTGAATACAAAAGAACGCATCGGTGGTGGCATAGCGAATGCAGCAGGCTGTCACCATATCCACCGCGCCGCCTATGCAGCCACCCTGGATAGCGGCAATCACCGGAATGCGCAGGCGCTCTAGCTTGGTAAAGGTGTCTTGCATGTCGGTCAGCAAGTCAAAAATGGCGGCGCGGCCCTCAGGGCTTTGGTCGTCCATGGTGATGGCCCCGGCAAAGGTTTCTAGCGCCATGCCCGCACTGAAGTGTTTGCCCGTGCTGCTAATCACCAGGGCGCGGGCAGTGCCGGCTTTGTGGATCTGGGTGAGCACACCGTCCAGCTCACGCCAAAACGTGGGGTGCATGGTGTTGAACGCCTCCGGCTGGCTAAGCACCAGGTGGGCGATGTGGTTGGACTCAGTGAGGCTAAAGCAGGTGAGGGTAGTCATGCGCAAACTTTAGCAGGGGACGAGGCAGAGGTGGGACAAATGCCGGGGGCTCATACGCTTCGCTTTTTAAAATCGCCCCCGACATCCGCCCCACCTCTACCTCTGGCACCCAGCAGCTTGACCTACTTATTTTCATGCGGCATGATGGCATGAATGTTTTTCGGAGACAGCTATGCTCAAAGAAGTGGGTGCCAGCGGCCAGATATCGCTGGGCAAGAAATATGCAGGTCAGTTGTTTGACCTGACGGTGCAGAGCGACGGCAGCATCGTCATGCAGCCGGTCAAAGTGGTGCCTGTGGTGCAGGAACAGGCCGCCACTTACGAGGTAAGTGTTGCATCCGTGGGCGACGGCTGGCTCACGCCTGAGCGCCTAGCGCGCCGTGCGGCGGCTGCGGCGCGCAGCCCCGCTGAAACCCAGGCGCTGCGAGACAAGTGGGAAGAAGACAACAAAGACGCTATTGATGCTATGAACAAGCGAATGGCAAAAATCGGGTCTATGGGCATGCGTATCCACGAATGGCGTAAAGCCAAAGTCAGTTGATGGCGCAGTTTGATGTTTACCCCAACCCGGTAGAAGAATTGCGCGCTAGCCATCCCTACGTGGTATGGATTCAGAGCAATTTTCTCAAGCGCCCGGTGGGAGCTATTACCGTCGCCTTGGCGCGCCCGGACACGCAGCGCGAACCACCCACAACGCTCAACCCATGGCTGAACGTGGCGGGCGAAACGCTAGTGCTAGAGACTTTGGCCATTACATCGTTCGAGCCTTCTGACCTGCGCCGCCCCGTAGCCAACCTGCAAGCCGACGCTGCCGCCATTTGGGATGCACTGGACTTCGCCTTGCACGGCTACTAAAGCACCCGGATACAACGCCCCACATCATTTATGACCCCCCAACAATTCATCGCCAAATGGGGCCAGCACGGCCCCAGCGCCAAACTTAACGAGCGCCAGGGCGCGCAGGCCCACTTCATCGACCTGTGCCAGCTGCTGGGCGTGCCCACCCCGGGCAGTGCCACTGGCACCACGCACGGTGGCAGTGGCGAGTATATTTTTGAGCAAGACACTCTGGTGCTGGGCGAGGCGCGTGGCTATGCAGACGTGTTTTACCGCGACCGCTTCGCCTGGGAAAACAAAGCCCCCGGCAAAAACCTAGACCAGGCCCTCAAGCAGCTGCTCACCTACAGCCTGGCCCTGAGCAATCCGCCCCTGCTGGTGGTGTGCGACCGCCTGACCACCCGCATTCACACCCAGTTCAACGGCCACCCCAGCGAAGTGCACACCGTGCTGCTGCATGAGCTAGACCAGCCCGAAAAGCAAGTCCTGCTGCGCCGCGTGTGGCTAGACCCCGAAAGCTTTCGCCCCAAGAAAACCAGCCGCGACATTACCGAAGCCGCCGCCAAAAGCTTTGCCACCCTGGCCGAAGGCCTGCGCAAACGCAAGCACGACGCTGACGAAGTGGCCCACTTCTTGACCCAGTGCCTGTTCTGCTTTTTTGCCGAAGACGTGGGCCTGCTGCCCGGGCGCATGTTTGAAGCGCTGGTGAACAAAAAGACCCTGACCGCTGACAAACTCACCCAGGGCCTAGGTAACCTGTTTGGCGTGATGCGCAGCGGCGGGCTGTATGGCAACGACGAAATACCGTGGTTTAACGGCGGCCTGTTTGAAGTGATCAACGTGCCCCTGCTCACCATCATGGAAGTGACCGAGCTGCGCAACGCCGCCGGGCTGAACTGGAGCGCCATCGACGTGTCCATCTTTGGCACCCTGTTTGAGCGGGGCCTAGACCCCAGCAAACGCAGCCAACTGGGCGCCCACTACACCGACCCCGCCACCATTTTGCGCATCATCGAGCCGGTGCTAACCCGCCCACTG
>JBEANP010000174.1:0-6205 GCA_041165385.1 Pseudomonadota bacterium
CGCGCTTGGCACGAGGGTTGGGTGGTGGCAAAACCCGCCGCACACAAGACCGGCAAAAAAGTGGCCGTGGTGGGCTCAGGCCCTGCGGGCATGGCAGCAGCACAACAGCTGGCCCGTGTGGGGCACAACGTTACGTTGTTCGAGAAGAACGACCGCATTGGTGGTTTGCTGCGCTACGGCATCCCCGACTTCAAGATGGAAAAGACACACATCGACCGCCGCGCTGAGCAGCTGCAGGCTGAAGGTGTGACCATTCGCACCAGCGTCTTGATTGGTGAAATGCCAATATCGGGTGCTGGCAGCAAAGTCACCAACTGGGCCAAAGAAACCATTTCCGCCGCCCAGCTGCAAAAAGACTTTGACGCCGTGCTGTTGACTGGCGGCTCTGAGCAGTCACGCGACTTGCCTGTGCCGGGCCGCGAACTGGAAGGCATTCACTTTGCAATGGAGTTTTTGCCTCAGCAAAACAAGGTCAATGCGGGTGACAAGCTCAAAAACCAGCTGCGTGCGGACGCCAAACATGTTATCGTCATCGGTGGTGGCGACACGGGTTCTGACTGCGTGGGCACCAGCAACCGCCACGGCGCAGTCAGCGTGACCCAGTTCGAGGTGATGCCAGAGCCACCAGCAGAAGAAAATCGCCCCATGACCTGGCCCTACTGGCCGCTCAAATTGCGTACCAGTTCCAGCCACGAAGAAGGATGCGAACGTGTATTTGCTATCTCTACCAAAGAATTTATTGGTGAAAAAGGCAAAGTCACTGGTCTGAAGACGGTGAATGTTGAGTTCAAGGACGGCAAATTGGTGGACATTGCTGGCACCGAAAAAGTGCTCAAGGCTGATTTGGTCCTGCTGGCCATGGGCTTTGTGAACCCCGTCGCTACGGTGTTGGATGCGTTTGGCATCGACAAAGATGCCCGTGGCAATGCCAAAGCTAGCACCGATTTCACCGGTGGTTACGCTACCAATGTGCCCAAGGTGTTTGCCGCAGGCGACATTCGCCGTGGCCAAAGCTTGGTGGTGTGGGCCATTCGTGAAGGCCGCCAAGCGGCACGTTCAGTGGACGAGTTTTTGATGGGCAGCAGCGAGTTGCCTCGCTAGCCGGGGTAATCCCTTATCATTCCAAGGCCGGGACATCCCGGCCTTGTTACTTTATGACTACTGCACTCACCGAACCGCTCATTGAAATCAAGAACCTAGTCTTTGGCTATGGCGAGCGCCGTATTCTTGATGGCATTACGTTGACGATCCCGCGTGGCAAGGTCACCGCGCTGATGGGCGCATCCGGCGGTGGCAAAACTACGGTCATGCGTCTGATTGGCGGGCAATACAGGGCGCAAGCAGGGCAAGTGCTGTTATATGGCAAGGAACCCGGTGTGCCCGCCCAAGATGTGGGCAGCATGCAGGCCAAAGACCTGTTTCTGGCCCGCAGGCGCATGGGTATGCTGTTCCAGTTTGGGGCCTTGTTTACCGATTTAAGCGTGTTTGACAACGTGGCTTTTCCGTTGCGCGAGCATACTGATTTGTCACCCGCCATGGTGCGTGACATTGTGCTGATGAAACTCAATGCCGTAGGCCTGCGCGGTGCGCGTGATTTAATGCCCGCCGAGGTGTCCGGTGGAATGGCTCGGCGGGTCGCTTTGGCGCGGGCCATTGCGTTGGACCCGGAGCTGGTGATGTACGACGAGCCCTTCGCCGGGCTGGACCCTATCTCCCTGGGCACCGCAGCGCGGTTAATTCGCCAGCTGAACGATGCCATGGGCCTGACCAGCATTGTTGTTTCGCACGATCTGGATGAAACTTTCCACATTGCCGACCAGGTCATTATTCTGGCCAACGGCAAGGTTGCGGCGCAAGGCACGCCGCAAGAAGTGAAAGACAGCACCGACCCGCTGGTGCACCAGTTTGTGAATGCCTTGCCCGAAGGACCTGTGCGCTTTCATTACCCCGCAGTCGATATTGCGCAAGATTTTTCTGATGGAGGTGCGCTATGAGTTGGTGGCACCCTGCGGACGTGGGCTTTGCCGTGCGTTCTAAATTGGCCGATGTTGGCTTTGGTGCGCGGCTGATGCTGCGCCTGCTGGGCACCTTGCCGGCTACGCTGCGCCGCCCGGCGTTGCTGCGCGACCAGATTCATTTCATGGGCAACTATTCGTTGGCCATCATTGCGGTGTCGGGCATTTTTGTGGGCTTTGTGTTGGGCTTGCAGGGCTACTACACGCTGCAGCGCTACGGTTCGTCGGAAGCGCTGGGGCTCTTGGTGGCTTTGAGTTTGGTGCGTGAGTTGGGTCCTGTTATTACTGCGTTACTGTTTGCCGGGCGCGCGGGTACTTCGCTCACCGCAGAGATTGGCTTGATGAAAGCTGGCGAACAGCTCAGCGCAATGGAGATGATGGCAGTCGACCCGGTACAGCGCATCCTTGCGCCGCGCTTTTGGGGCGCAGTAATTGCCATGCCGCTGCTGGCAGCTGTGTTCAGCGCTGTGGGCGTGATTGGTGGCTATGTGGTGGGTGTGCTGATGATCGGCATTGATTCAGGCGCGTTTTGGAGTCAGACCCAGGGCGGTGTGGACGTGTGGCTGGATGTGGGCAACGGTGTTCTGAAAAGCGTCGTGTTTGGTTTTGCCGTGAGTTTTATTGCGCTACTGCAGGGGTACGAGGCGCAACCTACGCCTGAAGGCGTGGCCCATGCCACCACCCGCACGGTGGTGATGGCGTCGTTAACGGTGCTGGGCCTGGACTTTGTCCTGACCGCGCTGATGTTCAGTATTTAGGGGAAGAAGATGCAACGTTCTACAAAAGATATCTGGGTTGGATTGTTCGTGCTGCTGGGTGGCGCAGCGCTGTTGTTTTTGGCGCTGCAGTCGGCCAATTTGCTCACACTCAGTTTCGAGCGTGGTTACGCCGTCACAGCCAAGTTCGACAATATTGGTGGGCTCAAGCCCAAAGCGGCGGTCAAAAGCAGTGGAGTGGTGGTGGGCCGTGTTGATTCCATTACTTTTGATGACAAAACCTTTCAGGCCCGCGTGAGCCTGTCCATGGACAAGCGCTTTGCGTTCCCAAAAGACAGTTCACTCAAAATTTTGACCAGCGGCCTGCTTGGCGAGCAGTACATTGGCATTGAGGCCGGTGCTGATTCGGCCAATCTCGCGGCGGGGGATGCCATTTCGTCTACCCAGTCTGCTGTGGTGCTGGAAAACCTGATCAGCCAATTTTTGTACAGCAAGGCGGCCGATGGAGCCACTGAGGGCAAGAAGTGATTCGCTGGCTATTAATCGTTGTGCTGCTGGCGCTGCAGGGCTGCGCCACAGTAGCCAACCCCGACCCGCGTGACCCGTTAGAGTCATTTAACCGCAGTGTGTTTGGATTTAACGATGTGCTAGATCGCGCTGTGATCAAGCCCGTAGCGACGGTGTACCGTGACACCACTCCTAGCTGGCTGCGCCAAGGGGTGAGTAACTTTTTTGGCAATTTGGCAGATGTGTGGTCTGTTGTTAACAACGCTATTCAGTTGCGTGGGCCAGACACCAGCGACAGCATTGGGCGGGTCATGGTCAACTCGACTATCGGTATTGGTGGGCTGTTTGATGTGGCCAGTGATTTGGGCATCGAGCGCCACACGTCTGACTTTGGTTTGACCCTGGGCCGCTGGGGCGTGCCGGCGGGGCCGTATATCGTGGTGCCCCTGATGGGCTCTTACACCCTGCGAGAAGTCGCAGCCTATCCGCTGGACCGTCAAGGCAATTTGGTGAATCAAATTACCGACGACCCCACGTGGTACGGAGTCAGTGCTTTGGGTGTGGTGGATTTGCGTGCTCAGTATTTGCGTGCGGGCGATGTTGTGGAAGGTGCTGCGCTGGATAAATACAGTTTTACACGCGACTCCTATTTTCAGCGCCAACGCAACCGCGTGTACGACGGCAACCCGCCTGACGAAGACGCTCAGCCCGAACAGTAAGTTGTGTAACACCGGTCTTTGCATTGCCTTTACACCACAGTTAGATAATGCGCACAGGTTTAGAGTACAAAGTGAATATGAAACGAATTTTTCTAAAGCAATTGGGTGGCGCGCTGGTACTACTGGCTTCGCTGGGTTTTGGCACTGCGGCGCACGCCGAAGATGAGGCGCCTGATGCGCTGATCAAGCGCCTGTCTGTCGACGTGTTGGACACTATCAAGGCTGATAAGGCCTTGCGTTCAGGCGACATGACCAAGCTGGTAGCGCTGGTGGACGAGCGCATCATGCCCAACGTGAACTTTCCCCGCATGACCGCGTCTGCTGTAGGCCCTGCTTGGCGTCAAGCTACCCCGGAGCAGCAAAAGCGTCTACAAGAGGAATTTAAAATTCTCTTGGTGCGCACCTATGCGGGTGCTCTGTCACAGGTGTCTACCCAAACTATCGCCCTCAAACCCCTGCGCAGCAGCCCTGAGGACAAAGAAGTGCTGGTGCGTACCGAAATCAAAGGGGGGGGTGACCCCATTCAGCTGGACTACCGGTTGGAAAAAACGGCAGGGCAGGGCGCTGGCTGGAAAATTTACAACCTGAATGTGTTGGGTGTTTGGCTGGTGGAAACCTACAAAAGCCAGTTCACCCAGGAAATCAATGCCAAAGGCATTGATGGTTTGATCGGGTCCATCGCAGATCGCAACAAAGCGAATAACAAGAAAGGCTAATGTGCTCAGCCTGCCCGTAACCCTTACCCAAGCGCATGCCACCGCATGCTTGGACCAACTCACGACCGGCGTGCGCCAAGAGGCTACCGCCCAAGTGGTGGTGGATGGCGCACAGCTGCGCAGTTTTGATTCTTCCGCGCTGGCGGTGCTGTTGGAATTGCGCCGCGAATGCGCGCGCGCGGGCAAGCATTTTGTGGTGCAAGGCCTGCCCCAGCGCTTGCGGGATTTGGCTGCTCTGTACGGGATTGAACGCCTGCTGCCTAACGCCTGACTGTGCCGGGTAAAATGGCGGGCTTCATGTCAGCCATCTCCTTCCAAACTATCTCCAAAGCCTATCCGTCTCCACGCGGACCCCAAGGCTCTACTTTTCTTGCACTCGATGGAGTCAACCTCGATATTGCCCAGGGTGAGTTTTTTGGTCTGCTAGGCCCCAACGGCGCAGGCAAAACCACCATGATCAGCATTCTGGCGGGCCTGACTCGCGCCACCAGTGGCAGCGTCAAAGTGCTGGGCAGCGATGTGCAAACCGACTACGCCCAAGCCCGCCGCAAGCTCGGCGTGGTTCCGCAGGAGCTGGTGTTTGACCCCTTTTTCAATGTGCGTGAGGCGCTGCGCTTTCAGTCCGGCTACTTTGGCATCAAGCACAACGATGCCTGGATTGACGAACTGCTGGAAAGCCTTGGCCTGACCGATAAAGCCAACGCCAATATGCGCCAGCTGTCGGGTGGGATGAAGCGCCGCGTGCTGGTAGCGCAAGCGCTGGTGCACAAGCCCCCCGTGATCGTACTTGACGAGCCTACTGCGGGTGTGGACGTGGAATTGCGTCAAACGCTATGGCATTTCATTGCCAAGCTCAACAAACAAGGCCACACGGTTTTGCTGACCACGCATTATTTGGAAGAAGCGGAAGCCTTGTGCGGCCGCATTGCCATGTTGAAGACGGGGCGCATCGTGGCGCTGGACAAAACCAGCGCTTTGTTGAAAGCGGCCAGCAGCAATGTGTTGCGTTTCAAGACCGACGGTGTGCTGCCCGGC
This sequence comes from Pseudomonadota bacterium, assembly GCA_041165385.1. Lineage (GTDB taxonomy): Bacteria > Pseudomonadota > Gammaproteobacteria > Burkholderiales > Burkholderiaceae_C > Allorhodoferax. The sequence goes on from JBEANP010000174.1 coordinate 5,709, forward strand.
GCTTTGGCAGCGCGTGCGCGCATCACCGGGCGCATCGTGCAGCTCCCCGCCAACAGCGCGCTCGATATCGAGCAATACCTTGCCGCTGTGCGCGAAGCCGGTGTCGCAGTGGAAGATGTTGAAATTCGCCGGGCCGATTTGGAAGATGTATTTTTGGATGTGATGAACACTGCACGCGCGGACGAGGCGAGCTCCGACGGGCCGCCCCAAGGTGCGAGGGCCCCCTCGGGGGGCAGCGCGGCACACGAAGTGGCAAGCGTGGGGGTGAGTGCACCATGACCGGCTGGCAAATGCTCCTTTACAAAGAAGTGTTGCGTTTCTGGAAAGTCAGTTTCCAGACAGTGGCCGCTCCAGTGCTCACAGCAATGCTCTACATGATGATCTTCGGCCACGTGCTGGAGGAGCATGTAAAGGTATACGACAGCATTAGCTATACCGCGTTTCTGGTGCCCGGGCTGGTGATGATGAGCGTGCTGCAAAATGCTTTTGCCAATAGC
>JBEANP010000175.1:0-6183 GCA_041165385.1 Pseudomonadota bacterium
GGCAAAGGGCTGCACCGCACGCACATCCAATGGCTCTGTCGCGCCTGGCAGGGTGAAGGTGGGCAAGTTGGCGACGTGTTGCGCAGAGTCGGGCTGTGCCTGGTTGGCAGCCATCTTGGCCAGCACCACCGCATCGGCCACACAGTAGCCAGTGGCCAGTGCCGCAGCGGCGGTGGATGCAAAGGTGCAACGCGTGGTGTGGTGCGACGGCGTGTCCAGGCGGGGCAAGCTGAGCCAGCCGCTGGCTTGCGGGCAATGCAGCCAGTCTGCGGCCAGACCCTGTTGGTCTGGCGTATTGCCTGCTGTATTGCCCGCCGGCGTGTCGCAACCTGTGATGACGATAGACACGTTACCGTTGCTGTTCCCCAAGCCTGCAAGCGCAACAGCCGCCTCTGGTGCGGTAACGGATGCGTCCAGACCCATGGCCGCCAACATCTGTGCGGCTTGTGCAAAAGTGGGAGTCACCAACGTGGCACGTGGCAGCAGCTCGTGCATGTAGGCCTGCACATAGGCCAGTACCAAATCATCGTCGGCAATACTGGCCCCACTGCCAGCGGTTGGCACAGGTGCCAACACCGGGTCTACAACCAGCGCCACCGACTGGCCTTGGCTGCGCGCGGCGTTACGCAAGCGGTCTATCCATTGGCACACCACGCGCACGTTGTTCGCAGTGCCCAGTGGCCCGGTCTTGATGGCGTGGGGTGGCAAGTCGTGCGCCAGGGCGGCAAGCTGCGCGTCCAGCCGCTCAGCGTTCACCATGACACCCTGCACGCCAAACGCCTGCAGCGCTTGAAGATCGGCCTGCAATGCGTCGCCTAAATCAGCACCCGCGTCCGCCCCAGCAATGCACCACACCACCGATCGCTGGCCAGCCGCCACAGGTGGTATTTCAGAGCGCAATGTGCTTCTAGCGCCCGTCTGCATTGGCTGAGTAGCTTCTTTTTTCATAGCAACTTCATAACAAAATAGGGTGGCCTGCCACCGGGGTAGACGCTACCGCCATGTCCTGGCGGGCCATGACACCGGCTTCAAACGCCAGGCGGCCAGATTCAATACCCAACTTGAACGCGCGCGCCATGCGCACCGGGTCAATGGCATTGGCCACCGCGCTGTTGAGCAGCACGCCGTCCAGCCCCAGCTCCATGGCTTGCACCGCGTCGGCGGGCGAGCCTATCCCCGCATCCACGATCAGCGGCACGCCCGGCAAGCGCGCGCGCAGGGTGCGCAGCGCGCCGGGGTTCACCAGCCCCTGGCCCGAGCCAATGGGTGCGCCCCAAGGCATGAGGATGTTGCAGCCCGCATCCAGCAGGCGCTGGCAGCTGACCAGGTCGTCCATGCAGTAGGGGAACACTTCGAACCCATCTTTGACCAACTGGGCGGCGGCAATAACCAACTCAAACGGGTCGGGCTGCAGGGTGTGGGCGTCGCCCACCACTTCGAGCTTGATCCAAGTGGTGTCAAACAGCTCGCGGGCCATATGGGCCAGGGTGATGGCTTCGCGGGCGGTGTGGCAACCGGCGGTGTTGGGCAGCAGGTGCGCGCCGGTGGCTTTGACCATTGCAAAGAAGTCGCCCGCCTGCGCACCGTGGGCCAGTTGGCGGCGCAGGCCCATGGTGACTACTTGGCTGCCCGAGGCGGCGATGGCTTCTTGCAGGACTTGAGGGGATGGGTAGCTGGCGGTGCCCAGGAAGAAGCGGCTGGTTAGCGTGCGTCCGCCTATGTGCCACTGGCTCGATTCGTTGGACATGTGCTTAGCCGCCTTGAATGGGTTGGAAGGTCAGTATGGTGTCCCCTTCTGCCAGTACCTGCTGGGCGCGTGCGGTGCGTGGCACAAACTGGCCATTGACGGCTGTGGCCAGGGCTGCGGGTAGTACGTCTTGTGCATCCACCCATGCCTGCAGTGTGCGCGCGGTGGTGGGCTGGGGGGTGCCGTTAACCACCACGGTGATGGTGGGGTGCAGGGGGTCAGGCTGCAAGGGGTCAGGTTCAAGCATTGGCTTATTTGGGCGATGGTTTTACAGCGATAGTTCTTGCAGGGCCTGCTCTACCAAGGCGGGGGCGATGAGCCAGCCGTGGCGGAAGAGGCCGTTGATTTCCGTTTTGCCTGGCCCATGGTGCAGGTGTTGGAGCAAGGGTAGATTGTCGGGCAATGCGGGGCGCAGGTTGGTCTCGGTGTGCACCACACGCGCCTCGGCCAATGCGGGGATGGCGCTGTGCGCGGCGCTGAGTAGCTCCAGGGTGCTGCGCAGCGACACGGGCGAGCGGTCTTCGCTCTCAATTTCACTGGCCCCCACCACAATGATGTCGCCGGGGCGCGGCACCATATAAATGGAGTGGCGCGGGTGCAGCAGGCGCACCGGGCGGTGCAACGGCACGCCGGGCGCGTGCAGCCAGAACACCTCACCCCGCACACCGCGCACCGGCAGCGCAGGCTTGGCGCCCACGCCACGCACGTCGAAGACGTGGTCAAACGCATGCCGTTGGCCAGCCTGCTCTTCGACCAATTCACCCGCATTCACCTGCGTCACCCGGCTATTCCAATGCCACTGCACGCCTTGCGCGCTGCCTTGCGCCGCCAGCGCCTGCATCGCCTGAATGGGGTGGATTTGCCCCTCGCACGGCAGCAGCCAAGCCAGCGCCGGGCCTTGAATAGCGGGTTCCAGCGCACGCAGTTGCGGCAGTGTCAAGGGCTGCGGCTGGTACGCCGCTTCGGCCTTGGCCTGCAACAAACCCACCACGCGCTGGGCCGCCCCCGCGTCGCTGCGGTGGGCTAACAGCAGGCTGCCTTGCATGTTCAGAGCGACCGGCTGGCCCAGCGTCTGCACGATCTGCGGCCACAGCTGACAGGAGCGCAGGCCCAAAGCAAACACTTCGGACCCCGCGCGCTCCAGCTCGGCTACGGGGCTGAGCATGCCGGCAGCCGTCCACCCCGCGGCTTGCGAGCCCGATTGCGCACGCGGATCGGGGCCTGTGCCGGGACCACTTGCAGGGTCGAACACCTGCACGGTGTGGCCCGCGGCGCTGAGTTGCACCGCCAGCAAACGCCCCAGTACACCGGCACCGGCAATGCCTATGCGTTGTGCTGCCATGGTCAGGAAAGTGCCAATAGGCTATTGAGTGGGGTGTTAGCGGCGGTTGTATTCACTGGCAAGTCTCCTGATGTAATCACCCGAAGTCAATAAATGCACCAGCCCCGCAAACCAAAAAAAAGAGGCAACCCGAACGGCGCTTGGGCCATGGGCAACGCTGCACTTCTTACGCTGGTATGGACCAGATCAAGTTCACGGGTTTGGCATCCATCTCAGCGCAACCATTGCGCACCCCGGGCAGGGCAAAGTGTACGTTATTGCGGCCGCTAGATCGCTTACGCACTACGGTCACCCGGGACACTTTTACTTCACATTGCGAGGTATCAAGCGCACGCCAGAGATGGCTTCGCGGTACAGCGCATTCAGGTCGTCCTGGCGGGTCACCGTCATGTGCAGGTCCTGCACCAGGCCGTCGTGCACGCCGTACACCCAGCCATGCAGCGTAACGTCTTGCTCACCAGCCCAGGCGTCTTGCAGTACCGTGCTTTGGGCCACGTTGACCACCTGCTCGATCACGTTCAATTCGCACAGCGCAGCAGCACGGCCGTGCTCAGGGATGACTTCCAGCACCTCGCGGTGGCGGTCACGCACGTCCTGAATGTGGCGCAGCCAGTTGTCGGCCAGCCCAATGCGTGCACCCTCGAGCGCAGCCTGCACGCCTGAACATCCATAGTGGCCCACCACCATCACGTGCCTGACCTTGAGCCGCTCCACCGCAAATTGGATAGTGGACAAAGCGTTCAGGTCAGAGTGCACCACCACGTTGGCCACATTGCGATGGACAAAAATCTCACCAGGGGCCAAGCCAATAATTTCGTTGGCAGGCACGCGACTGTCGGAACAGCCGATCCACATGTATTTGGGCTTTTGCTGGTTGGCCAGCCCGGTGAAAAAACCGGGGCGCGTACGCTCCATCTCTGCGGCCCACGCACGGTTTCGGGAAAATAGGTCGTTGAGTTTGTCGGTCATAGGTGTAAATTATTTCTTGAGCGAAATGCGCACATTCCAGTCCAGCAAGGCGTAACGCGCACGCTCTTGCTGGTCATCCAGCGCATTGAACTCGCAGTTTGCCTCAGGCTTGGCCGAAGTGCAGACAAAGGAGTTCTTATTCCCCAGCGTCCACATGCCTTTGGAATTTCTCGCGTCGCCGGTAAAAAACATGGCTCGCGGCGCATTCACCGGGTCTGGCGGGGTGCTCTGAGGTTTCAAGAGGTTCCGCCCACTGTTGATGTACGGCCCGTCAATGCCCGCCAAAGGCAGCAGCGTGGTAAACATGTCGCGGTGGCTGGCAGGCAGGCTTTGCTGCGTGCCACAGGCCAGGTTTTTGCCCCAGATCACAAACGGCACCTGGCGCACCAGGTAGCGGCGATTGGCCTCGGCATACACGCCAAACGAGCGCACGTTGTGGTCGCCCGTACCCGCAATCAGGGTATTGGCCCCTAGCGGACCTTTTTGCACTTCTTGCACAAAGCCACCCAGCAAATCGGCCGCGTAGTGGTAGGAGTCGAGGTTGGGAATCAGCGTGTCGCTGGAGGTTTCGCCCTTCCACAGCGCCATATCGCGTGGCACGCGCGCGTAATCCGCGGGCAGGTCGTAGGGCGGGTGGTTGGTGCTGGTCAGCACAAATACAAACAGCGGTTTGTCCGCAGGCTGTGCCGCCATGCGCTTGCTCAAATACTTGAACACATAGCTGTCCCACACGCCCCAGATGCCCAGCGTGGCTTCGGGGTAGTCAACTTTGAGGGTGTTGGCATCCACCACTTCGTCAAACCCCTGTACCTTGAGCACGCGGTTCAGGTCGCGCCAACCTGAGCGGGCAGAGGTGACAAACAGCGTTTGATAACCCGCCTGCTTCACGATGTTGGCAATCGCCCAGGGAATCGGCTTGCGCCCCACATCGCCCAGCGTGAGCGGGGTGATGGGGGTAGAAAACAAAATGGCCTCCAGCGATGGATGTGTTCCACCGTGGGCAGAGTCGAAGTTGGTGAAGTGGCAGGCTTTTTCCAGGGTGGGGGCCAGGCGGCCCAGCACGTCAAATTGGGGTGACTGGTAGAGCATGGGCTCGGCACTCCACGACTCCATCAAGAAGAACACCAGGTTCTTCTTGGTCGTGCCTGAAGGCAACGGCGCGTGCGCGGTAATCGCGGCCCTAACCTCGGCATCGCTGCCATGCGGCAGACCCAGCACCTCGGCTGCCGCGCGGGCCGAATCAAATCCCATGGACTTGAGGCCCACTAACGGGTCGGACAGGTTTTGCGACTGGCCCCTGCTGTCCCACGCGTACTTCAAGGCGATAGGGCCGTTGGGTACCATGTCGTTTAAAAACTGCGAGGTGGTCACGGTCAGGTGCTGGCGCTGCAGCGCCATCTGGCGGATGGTGCCTTTACCCGCAAACAACAGTGCGAAAAACACCATGATCACGATGACCAGTTTGGCCACGATATGGCGACTTTGCAGCAGTGCGTCGGGCTGCATACGCGCCACCAGACGGCGGTGCAGCAGCACCGAGCCCCAGGTGAGCAAGGCCGCTAACAGCAGCGTCCAGACCACCGGAAAGTCGCGCCAGATGGTTTCCAGCACGGCTTGGGTATCGTCTTCCACCAGTCCGAACACCAGCGAATCAATAGGGGTTTTGTAAAAGCCGAAGTAGTGCAAGTTGACCAACGACAGCATCACATAGGCAAACGCCACCACCGCTGCTATGCGGCCCTGCACCGTGCCCGACACCCAAGGCAGCACCAACAGCAAGATGAAGCCAATGACAGCGCTGACCTTCAGGTCAAACCGGAAGCCCTGCACCACCACGGTGGCGATGTCTGCCGTGGGAACGTGGTAACCCGCAGGCCAGAAATACGCCAGCTGCCCCCAGCGAATCAGCGACATCGCCAACACCAAAGGCACCACCAGCACCCATGCACGCAGCAGCCCGCGCAAAAAGCCGCTCACGCTACCGTGCAGGATTTTTTGAAGAATGGTTCGGGGTGCTTGGTTGTCTTGGGGTTGCATCCCCTACATTGTCTCAGCGAACAGCTCCCTGCCAATCAGCATGCGGCGAATCTCGCTGGTGCCTGCCCCGATTTCGTACAGTTTGGCG
>JBEANP010000176.1:0-6131 GCA_041165385.1 Pseudomonadota bacterium
AACGAACACCTCAGATGATCCATGACGAGACATCTGGGCAACTACCTTACCGTCGTATTTATCCAGCACCGCTATCGCAGCAGCACCCGGCTGAAAGGTTGTGACCGTTAGCTGGCTTTGGTGCATGTGCATTCCCAGCACCGCAAATGGGTCTGCATGCAACCCATGCGTCAAAGCATCGACGATGGCACTATCTAGCATTGACTTCATTGTTATCTCCGTGCGGCGCAATGCGCATACAAATCATACGCCCTCGGTTACTTCAGATACCTAGGCACCAAAGCGAACTGGCTCCGTACGTTAAGCTAACGCTTCCTTGGGCAATTCATTCACAGACTTGGCGCCTGTCATAACCGCCACGGTATCACTCATACTGATGAATTTTGGATTAACGACCGCTGCACGCTTGCCCAAGCGTGCAATATGAATACGATCTGCGACTTCAAACACGTGCGGCATATTGTGAGAAATCAGCACCACCGGCAGACCCTTGTCACGGACTCGGCGTATGAGCTCTAAAACCATGTTTCCTTCTTTTACGCCTAGCGCTGCAGTGGGCTCGTCCATGATGACCACGTGTTGTGCGAACGCAGCCGCGCGGGCGACCGCCACGCATTGACGCTGTCCGCCAGACAGCGTTTCCACTGCCTGAATCATGGAACGTATGCCAACCTTGAGGTCGTTCATGCGCGAAATGCTTTCCTCTAGCATTTTCTTTTTGTCGATGAAGCCGAGCCGCCCCAGGAGACCAGCACGGCGGATTTCGCGGCCCAAGAACAGGTTCTCTGCAATGGTCATGGCAGGTGCAACTGCCAGGTCTTGGTACACAGTTTCGATACCAGAGAGACGGGCATCAATAGGGCTCTTGAAGTTGATTACCTCACCATCGAGTTGGATTTCACCCTCGTCTGGAATGGTGGCTCCAGATAAGCATTTAATCAGCGAAGATTTTCCCGCCCCGTTGTCGCCGATAACTGCCAAGATTTCGCCTGCACGCAATTCAAAGTCAGCGCCGTCGAGCGCTGTCACTTGGCCATAGCGCTTGACGAGGCCTCTAGCCTGCATCACGATGGGAGAGTTGGAATCGGGGGCGCTCATTAGCGTGCTCCTTTGCGGGACATTTGATCGGTGGCCACAGCCAGAATTACCAAAATACCGGTCACCAAAATTTGATAGACCGAAGACACACCCATTAAGGTAAGTCCGTTACGAAACACGCCAACAATGAGTGCGCCGACAAGTGTGCCCAAAATGATGCCGCGCCCACCAAACAAACTGGTGCCGCCCAACACCACTGCGGTAATTGCATCCAGATTTTCAGTTTGACCTCCATTAGGGTCTCCAGCACCGGTACGTGCAACTGTGAGGGTCGACGCAATGCCGTAAAACACACCTGCGAGAACGTACACACCCAACAGCACCTTGTCAGTGGAAATACCTGAAAGGCGGCTGGCTTCAGGACTATTGCCAACAGCGTACACGTGACGGCCTTGGGCAGTGTCACGTAACCAAATCCAAATGGCCACATACAGCATCAGCATCAACATCACGCCATAGGCCACGCGGGTGCCACCAAAATTAAACGTTTCGCCCAGCAGGTTCATGCCGTCTGGAATATTGGTGACGGTTTGAGCGCGTGAATAGAGTTGGGTAATCGCGAATGCAATGTTCAGGGTACCCAGGGTCACAATGAACGGGGGCAACTTTACGCGAGTGACCAGTAGTCCATTGATCAGCCCGAACAACGTGGTCGCAGCAATTCCACACAGAATGGCCACCGGAGCGCTCAGTCCGTAGTCGGCTGCAAACTTAGTCATGACGATAGACCCCAGCGCCATCACCATGCCGCACGACAGGTCAATACCTGCCGTCAAAATAATAAGTGTCTGACCAATTGCAATAGTCCCCACCACCATGACCTGTTGCAGGATGAGAGAAAAGTTTTTAACAGTTAGGAAATTTTCATGTTGAAACGAAAAGAAAGTGCATGCCAGCAACAAAGCAATGGCAGGTCCTAAAGTCCCTAACGGCGGAAGTTTGGCTTTGAGCGTGTTCATGGCGTGAGCTTGAATAGTTCTCCAGTGCTGGGCCAACCTTGTCGGCTGCCTATCCACTGCGAGGGAAACGAAAACCCCAGCACGTGGGGTTTTCGGGGAGTGGGCCTGCGCTACTCTGGCCCTGACTTCGTTTACGCACTGGCCGTAAACGAATAAGGTCTATTAATCACCCCAGCATTGGCCGCGAGCTGTCTTCGTGTCGATGCTCTTCACACCAGCCATTGGCTTTTTAGCAACCAAGTCGACACCGGTATCGGTGTAACCGGTTTGACGCTTGCCATCCTTGGCGTATTGCAGACCAGCAGCCACGCCCATTGCAGCCATTTTCAAGGGGTATTGCATGCTGGTTGCAGCGATCACGTCTTTTTCAACGTTGCCCACGCCGTTAGAACACATGCCGTCAACGCCCAGGATCACTACGTCCTTGTCTTTACCCGCGGCCTTCAAAGCTTTGTATGCACCGGCAGCAGCGGGTTCATTAATGGCGTATACGACGTTGATCTTGCCATTTTTTTGCAAGCAGTTTTCCATGCCAGTCTGCGCCTTGGCAGCATCGCCGTAGCTATCCACTGAGCAGACCACTTCTGAAGGCATGGCCAGTTCGTTGCTCTTTGCGTCAAGAGTTTTCAAACCGTAACCAGCGAGGAAACCGTTGTGGCGCTGTGCACCAACTGGATGGCCAGGAAACAAGTCCATCGCAGCGATAACTGGAGCCTTGCCCTTCATAGCGGCCTTGGCGTAGGCGCCAATTAGTTCACCAGCTTTGTAGTTATTGGTTGCAAACAAAGCATCAGCGCCGTCAACTGGGCTGTCCAGAGCAATCACTTGAACGCCTTGAGCCTGGATTTTCTTAATTGTAGGGATGATGGCATCGCCGGAGGATGTAATCAGAATGGTTTTGGCGCCAGCGTTGACCATGTTTTCCATTGCGCTGATCTGAGTTGCCGTGTCACCGTCTTGCTTGCCAGCCGCGCTCAACAACTTGGCTCCGCCCTTTTTAGCAGCAGCTTCGGCACCTTCCTTCATTTTCACGAAGAAGGGGTTACTGTCAGTTTTGGTGATCAAACCGATAACAGGCTCAGCAGCAAATGCAGTGGAAGTGGCAAATGCCAGAGCAGTCAAAGCCAAGGTGGCAGTGGATTTCTTCATAAAGTATCTCCTCGTTGTGTGTCGTTCGGGTTAAATCGGCCAGCCGCGCTGGTCGATGATAGTTACGCTTTGCAACTCAGCGTACCCGAACTATAGTGGCAATGTTGTTACTAAATCAATATGATTTAGTTAAGGAAAACCCTAATATGTTGCAAACTAAATAGTCTTGATTGCTAAGGCTTCGTTTCCTTTCTACCCAGACAAATCAACACGCTTGCGCTCTGTATCGTATGTTTGGCTACGAAGACTCATCTTCTTTAACCCGCTAAGTTGGAACCTACAACATGCGAATTGCGGCTGAGGTGCCTCTTTTTAACGCACTGGACTCTTAAGAGAAATTGCCATCAAAACTTTTCCAGCTGACGCGCCCACACGCATGCTGTGAGTAATGCAACTGCGTTGCAATTCAGCAAAAGTGAGGGGGACTTAGCGAAATCGCTGCATCATGCGTAAAACCTTAAAAACCCACGGCTGGGCCACAATACCCGTCCATGCATCGCGTTAGCCCCATGAATCCGCACAAAAAACACCCAGACCCGAACCGCACGCCAGTACTTTTTTGGTGGATTATGGGATCGTCCATCGCGTTGGCCCTGGTGCCCACTCTATGGACGACTATTGACCTGAAAGCTGCCCAATTGTTTGCGGGAGCCGCGCCTCGCATCCCCAGCGCTAACTGGTGGTGGGTGCAATGGATTAACCAGTACGCACCTGCGGCGTTTCGGGCTGGTCTGGTGCTCGCACTTGTGGGGTGGATTAGTTACACGGCTCGCAAAAGTGATGTGAATTTACGCATTGCGACTGCCTTTTTAGTTATCGCGGGTATTTTGGGTCCTGGTGCAGTGGTGAATTTGGGATTCAAAGACCATTGGCAGCGTGCACGCCCCTATCAGGTTGCTGATTTCGGTGGGGCCAAGCAGTTCACACGCGCAGCAGTACCGACCGATCAATGCAATAACAACTGCTCTTTTGTGAGCGGCCACGTTGCATGCGGTTTTTACTTTACCGCGTTGATGTTGATTCAGCGAAAGCGGAAAATCGCATGGGCAATTGCCGGGTCAGCAGCGGGTGTATTCATAGGCTTTGCAAGGATGTCTGACATGGCACACTGGCTTAGCGATGTGCTGTGGGCTTACCCCATTACTCTTGCTACCAGTTGGATCGTTTGGAAATCACTTTTGTGGGTCTATCCCAGACCACACTCTACAGTGGGGTAACGCAGCCTTAGTCCAAGCTCTTGCTTCATACGGTGGTTGACCAAGCGGCGAGACTCTGACATAAAACTGAGCAACATCAGCGGTAGTTGCTTATTCGCACCATCGCGTGAAACCCTGGGAGGCCTAGGCAGCGCGTACAAATCGGCGGCTAGATCAAAGTAATCACCCATCTTTAACTGGGTATCGTCGTTGACGTTGTATGTTCTTTGGGCACGCCCCTTCCACATCGCTGCAAGGCATGCACGCGCCAAATCATCGGCGTGAATATGGTTTGTGTAGACGTCATCGTCTGGCGTTAGCACTGGCGTGCCTTTAACTAGCCGGGCATACGGCGTGCCGCCCTCGCGATCCGCCGCATAAATACCTGGAATACGCAAAATTTGGGTACGCACACCAAAGACTCGTCCCAGAAATCGGACTTGCTTTTCAGCATCCACACGCCGCCTTGCCCTTGGCGTGTCGGGTGCAAGTCGGTATGTTTCATTAACGCGCATTCCCTGACAATCCCCATACACACCACTCGTCGAGCCGTACGTCAACACAACAGGTGAAGTTCTCCGTGACAAAACGGCCATTAACGCGCGGGTCCTTGGATCTGTCCACCCCTCAGAAGGTGGTGGAGCCAAATGAATCACTCTGGTCGCAATGCCTGCCAAACGCTGCAAAGACGACGGTTGATCCAAATTACCCACCAGCGGCTGGATACCCAGCATGCGCAACGACTCCAAACGATGGCTGCTCGAAGTCAACGCCAGTTTGCCCACGACGCCAGGCAATAACGCAGCAACACGCAATCCAACATCACCGCAACCCACAATCAAAATGCGTTGACGTCGAAATCGAGCGGGTAATGCGCCAAGTGGGGTTTGGTTTGAAGGCAAAATTGCATTCCACGTAAATAGTTGAGTCTAAGGATAACCAAAAGATGAGCGACAACGCCAGCCAAGCAACCGAATTCGCAGTCCACGTTATACCTAGCGGGCGCACGTTTTTCGTCCAAACAGACGAGACAATTTTGGCGGCCGGGATTCGTCAGGGCATTGGCTTGCCCTATGGCTGCAAAGACGGTGCCTGCGGGTCTTGCAAATGCAAGATGCAAAGTGGCCTGGTAGTGCACGGTGCCCATCAAATTAAGGCTCTGAGCTCAGACGACGAAATGGCGGGATTTGTACTTACCTGCTGCGCCACACCACAAACGGATGTCGTTCTTGAATCTCGCCAAGTAACCGAAGCAGGTGCAATCCCTATCAAGAAATTGCCTACACGGGTCACTTCCATGACCCGACTGTCTGAGGACGTGATGGTCTTGCAATTGCAGTTGCCTGCGAACGACAACTTCAGATATCGCCCTGGCCAGTATGTTGAATTCATGTTGCGCGATGGCGCACGGCGCAGTTACTCGATGGCCAATGCGCCCCAAGCCGGAAATAGTCTGGAATTGCACATTCGTCATATGCCGGGCGGCAAGTTCACAGACCACGTGTTTGGGGCTATGAAAGAGAAGGAAATTCTGCGCATTGAAGGCCCATTTGGCTCATTCTTTTTGCGCGAAAACTCCCAAAAACCACTCATTTTTCTGGCGTCGGGCACAGGTTTTGCGCCCATCAAGGCACTCATTGAGTACATGCAACAGATTGCTACAGCGCGCCCAGTCACTCTGTATTGGGGAGGACGCCGGTCCTCAGACCTTTACATGGACGCATGGGTT
>JBEANP010000177.1:0-6116 GCA_041165385.1 Pseudomonadota bacterium
TAGAGCCGTCATCCGCAACAACAATCTCGAAGTCCTTGTCGTCTTGTAACGCTAACCCGCGCAGCACCTGAATGAGTGCGTCGCTTCGGTTATAGGTTGTGATAACTACGGAAATCGAAGGGGAAGGTTGCATTTTGGAATAGACTAGGCCGCCCGTGCGACGTGGGCGCCAAACGCGTTTAAATCACTCATCGAATCGTAGCATTGTTGATGCCCCACATTTCCGTTTACATCATTGCTTTCAATGAAGCAGAAAAGGTGCGTGCCACCATAGAGAGCGCTCGCTGGGCAGATGAGGTCGTTCTTGTCGACTCTTGGAGTACGGATGGCACGGCTGATATTGCGAAAGCGATGGGCGTAAAAGTTGTACAGGCTAAATTCAACGGATTTGGGGATTTACGCAACCAGGCTTTGGATGCTTGCACACACGAATGGATTTTTAGCTTGGACGCTGATGAGCGGTGTACTCCCGATGTGGCAGAGGAAATCCGTGTGATTGCAAACAGCGCTGATTCTCTGGATGCGTATTGGACACCAAGGCGTAATTTTTTTATGGGACGGTGGATCAAGCACTCCGGCTGGTACCCCAATTACCGGCAGCCTCAGCTGTTTCGCAGAGGATGCATGCGCTACGACATGAAGCCGGTCCACGAAGGCTACGTGCTAAATTCCAAGAAACCCATTGGGCATTTACGCAATGCGATCTGGCAAATTCCCTTCAAAAATCTGGCCGAGGTCATGCACAAGGCTAACCGCTACTCATCACTAGGAGCGGAAAAAATTAACCATAAGAAAATTTCCATGGGCTCCGCGCTAGGCCACGGGGTTTGGTCGTTTGTGAAGCACTACTTCTTCAAGCTTGGTTTCCTCGATGGTTGGGCAGGGTTTGTTATTGCGCTCGGGAATTTTGAAGGAACTTTTTACCGATATGCAAAAGCACTAGAGATGCAAAAGGGGGCTGAATGGAAGTCTCCTTCCAAAGCCTGATGAACATAAGTAACAGAGCGATCTACGCACGGCTGATATCCTACCTGCAGCCCTATTGGAAGGCTTGTACGCTGGCGGTCATCGGCATGATTTCTGTTGCGATGACCGAGCCCCTGTTCCCGGCAATCATGAAATACTTGCTAGACAATGGCTTCCAAACGCAGGACGCGCGCATGGTGTGGATGATCCCGGCAGGAATCGTACTCTTGTTCCTGGTTAGGAGTATTTTCGTCTTTAGCACCGGTTACCTGATGATGTGGATTTCCAGCCGCCTGGTTACCGACCTGCGACGCGAGATGTTTGCCAAAATTCTAGTCTTACCGACTCAGACCTACCATGAACAGTCCGCGGGCAAACTAATTTCGCGACTGGTTTACGACGTCAACAATGTCAGCGACGCGGCTACTAGCGCCTTGGTTTCCATTGTGAGGGAGTCGTTCACCGCCCTGGCCCTGATAGGCTATCTGCTTTATCTCGACTGGAAACTGACCCTAATCACGCTAGCTATTGGACCAGTGATTGCCTTGATTGTGAAGTCTTTCAGCAAGCGCATGCGCGCAGCCAGCAGGATGAGCCTGGATGCGATCCGGCAGATTGCGCACTCTATTGAGGAGACGATTGCCGCGCACAAGGTCATCAAGATCTTCGGAGGACAGGGTCAGCAAAGTCAACGCTTCTGGCGTGACACGGAACGCTTTAGGCGCGCCCAGATGCGTGAAGCCATTCCGTCGTCTGCCACCACACCCATCACACATATCGCCGCGGCGGTGGCCGTGGCTGTCATAACCTATCTTGCGTTGAGCCAGACAACCGGCCAGGCCGGCGCATCGGCTGGCGGGTTCGTTTCCTTCATCACGGCTATGCTGATGTTGATCGCACCGATTAAGCAACTCACTTCGGTAAACACCACGTTGCAGCGTGGCCTAGCAGCTTGCGAAAGCGTTTTCTTCCTGCTGGACACCCCGGCTGAAATCGACCCCGGCCGGCATCTCATGCCCAAGGCCCAAGGCAATATAACGTTTGAGAACGTCAGTTTTCGCTACCCTGACGCGGATCGAGCGGCACTCGACGACGTCAGTTTCCAAATTGCATCAGGTCAAACTGTGGCACTGGTGGGTGCATCTGGCGGGGGCAAAACTACCATCAGTGCACTGATACCGCGTTTCTACCGCTGCACCTCTGGCCTCATCCGGATCGATGGCATTGACATCAATGATTTGACCCTAGCCAGTCTGCGTCACAACATAGCGCTGGTCAGCCAGGATATCGTCCTCTTCAACGACACCATCGAGGCCAATATTGCTTTTGGTTCACGTGATAGTTGCAGCCGCCAAGATGTAATCCAGGCCGCGCGAGCCGCCAACGCTTGGGACTTCATTGAACAGTTGCCCGATGGGCTAGACACACCCATCGGTGAGAATGGCGCCAAACTCTCCGGCGGTCAACGCCAGCGCATTGCGATTGCGCGAGCGCTCTTGAAGAATGCCCCGATTCTGATCCTCGACGAAGCCACCTCGGCCCTCGACACGGAGTCGGAGCGCCAAGTACAAGCTGCATTAACTGTGCTCATGAAAAACCGCACCACTCTTGTCATTGCGCACCGCCTGAGTACCATCGAGCGTGCCGACCGTATTCTGGTGCTTGATCAAGGTCGGATCGTGGAGACCGGCACCCATGCCGAGCTGTTGAGCACTGGCGGTTACTACGCAAACTTGAGTCAAATGCAGACATGAACATCCCAATCCTCATGTACCACCAGATCGATGCGCCGCCACCGAGTGGCACGCCGCTACGCGGTCTAGTGGTTTCGCCAGGCTCGTTTGCACGCCAAATGTTTCTGCTGAACTGTTTGGGATACAAGGGGCTGTCAATGCGCGATCTGGAACCCTACCTGAACGGTGAAAAACAGGGCAAGGTCGTTGGCATCAGCTTCGATGACGGCTACAAAAACAATCTGCAAAACGCTCTTCCCATCCTGCTGAAAAACAACTTTACCGCCACTTGCTACGCGGTCAGCGGCATGATGGGCGGCACCAACAGCTGGGACAGCGGACTCGTTGCTGAAAAGTCTTTAATGACGGTGGCTGATTGGCGTACTTGGCTCGCCAGTGGTATGGACGTCGGTTCGCATACGCGTACTCACGCTGACCTCACCAAATTGACCACTGATGAATCTATTAATCAAATAGTCAATTCAAAAAACGAACTTCAGGATGCGTTGGGTTGCGAAGTAAGGCATTTTTGCTATCCCTATGGCCGCTTCGACACCACACATAGCGAACAAGTACGACAGGCTGGCTATGTAACTGCTACCACGACGCGTCGTGGGAGGGTACACCTGGGTGACAATTTGATGGACTTGCGACGTGTACTTGTTGCACAGGCGACTACGGTGTTGCATTTTTTACTGAAAATTGCCACCTCTTATGAAGATAGACGCGGCTGACTCGAACATGAACCTTTACAACGAAAAAACAAAAGAATATTTTTCGCGTGCGCGGACAGAAATAGAGCCGTTGCTTTCCAAGGGAATAAAGTTACCCATACGGGCACTGGAAATTGGTTGCTCAGAAGGCCACACCCTCGATTGGCTTAAAAAATCTGGCAATTGCAGTTGGGTCGCGGGGGTTGAGCCTTATGCCGAAATGCATCCAAGCATCACCACAATCGATCAGTTTTACAAGCTGGATATCGAAAGTAGCCTACCAGATCTCGAACCCGCATCAATCGACTTGATTTTGTGTCTAGATGTTCTTGAGCATTTGGTCAACCCGTGGGAAGCTGTCCGAAAGCTTGATTGCCTGTTAAAGCCAGGCGGTCAATTGATTGTTAGCGTTCCAAATATTCGCAATTACCATGTATTAATGGATCTGATTTTTCGGGGGAAATTTTCGTATTCTGAATCAGGCATTCTGGATCGAACGCACCTACGATTTTTCACACGCGCCTCAGCAATTGAACTCACGGAGGCTGCGGGGGCTAAGGTTTCAACAGTACTTGGGACTGAAACGGGCCGTTGGCAAAAGCGCATGCTCATCGCCTTGGGGCTTGAAAACTTGATATGCAAGCAGTATTTGCTGTCAGCGCATAAGCCGGTAACAAACACCTAACGCATCTTGCGTACTATCTTTACTGGGGCCAGAGTGATCATTCCATTAGCGCTTTTTTGCAAAAGCTATCGAATCGATGTCAAACGAGTCACGCGACTGGCAAAGTCAATCGCAAAATTCAATACGGAAAATATTCCGTTCTTTGTCTCTGTTCCCACATCAGATGTGGCACTTTTCAGTGAATATCTAGCGGATTTTGATGTAAAAATCATTGACGACGCGTCAATCATTCGCAGCAATCCAAAGCTGAGTTGTGCACAAATCGATTCACTCCCTGGTCACATCGCGCAGCAAATTGTGAAATCTGAATTTTGGCGCCTCGGGTTGTGTGAATCTTATCTTTGCCTAGATTCAGACGCTTTCTTCATCCGCCCCTTTTATAAAAAAGATTACCTTTGGGATAACGAAATACCTTATACCGTTATGGATGAAAGTCGGGAGTTTCTTGAAGAATCTCTTTTGTCACGCAAGCATCATGTCGTGTCCGACTATTTCCAGGAGGCAAAAAAGACTCAGCATCTGTTTGAGCGAACCGGGAAGGCCTACGCCTTTGGGCCTTTTCCAGTCCTCTGGCACCGTGCGGTATGGCAAAGTCTAGAGGTTCAACATCTTCAGCCTCGTGGAATGACCCTTGTCGATGCAATTGTTCAGGCACCGCTTGAATCACGCTGGTATGGAGAAGCATTATTGCGCTACAAAGCCATTCCTTTGATGCCCTGCCAACCACTTTTTAAGGTCTATCACTACGCATGGCAACTTGATCGAGATCGACGCGCTCAGGTTGGCTTGGATCAACTTACGCAACTCTATAGCGGCGTCATTTACCAATCTGCATGGGAACGCGAATTGGATTGGCCTACCGAAGGGGGCGGCCGTTTGTCTTGGTTGGCACGACGTTTAAGACGACTATTAGGACGCACTTGATGGAATGGCGATTCGGGTCTGTCTCTTCACAGCAATCGAAGCATACGCGAGTACAAACCCCTGCATTTCCAGCATGTGATCGCGGAATACGGAATCGGTAAAACCACGCAATATCCAAAAACCAGAAAGAGCTACGAGCACTAGTCCCCACTCGTTAACGCCGCCACCGTGTCGTAAATGTGCGAACCCCTGCTTTATAAAGAACAGCAGTACCCCAAAATACAGAATTGCACCAGCCCAGCCCAAGGCCAGTGCCGTATCAAGCCAACCATTGTGGGTATGTGCCATTGAAATCACCGGGTTGGCACATTCCTGACGCAATAATTTCTGGAATGCCTGGCGTGACCCGTCACTGCCCCAGGGGTGTTTTAGCGCCAAGGCTGCGCCAGCACGCAGGACAACTATGCGGGAAGCATCTCCATAGTGCAAGCTATAAATGATCCGCTTGGACTCAACACCATAGTTGGCGAAAATCTCGGATTCAATTGCGGCCGTCCCTTCGCACTGAAGCTGTATCGCATCACCATAAAATCCAGCGACCAACTCGGAAGTCATATTGCGCCAACGAACATCATTTTTCGCCGCTAGCGTAAGCACAAAGGCACCCAAAGCAATAACACCTGCCAAGCTAAGCAAAATTCGCCTACTCGGAAGCTTGACGCTAATAGAAATAGAAGCAGTTATAACAAGTAGGCTTCCGATCAAACTGAACGCCAAACCCGCTCGGGAATGCCCCAATACTGTGCTCAAAAGGCATGCAATGATCACGACCATCGCCAGTGGGCGCATGGTTTTTTTGTGACCAGCAACGATAGAGGCAACCAATAGAACCACGGATTGTCCCGCGGCATAGCCCAGATCAGCATGATGTGTCTCTCTTCCCCAATAGCCCCAAGGAATTGAAGAAGTCGTCCAAGTCTTCCATGCGAAGAGGCATAGATGTACGAGAATTGGTATCGCGCTGACCGCCCCTAGATAAAAGGCTGTGCCTCTCTTTTTATCGTAAAAAATCGCCCCAACACCTGCCCCGGCCAACATGGCTAATACCCCCTTGCCCCATTGCTCCTGAAGACTTTCAAGCGCTGTGGCTGGTGA
>JBEANP010000178.1:0-6097 GCA_041165385.1 Pseudomonadota bacterium
AGAACCCAGCCCTCAATGGCTTAACCAGCCAATTCAACTGTCCAACTAATTGGGGTCAGTTCAAAGCGGTGCCTCTTTTTTTTCAAGTCAATTTCAAATCTAGGTCGTGGGATTAAGGGCTTGACGGTAAGCATGGGTAGCGCTTGCAGAGTCTTGCCGCTGCTCGGCCATTTCAGCCAACGCCCGCCATGCGTCGCGCCTAAGTTCTGCATCCTGCAAAAGTGACAATGACTGCTTAAGTAACTGCTGGGCCTTGCCCCACAGCTGCAAACGCATACACACCACACCGGCCAAATACTGCAACACTGGTTCGCGCGGGTTGGACATCTGAGCTGTCTCCACTTTGGCGAGCCATGTAGCATCGGGAGCCTCGCTGGAACTGGCAAAACTTTGCTCCAACACACGAACCAGTCGCACACGCTGCCCCACCTGCAAAACATCACCACCTCGGGCCATACTATCCCACACCGGTAGTAGCCACTGTCGGGCCACAGCAGCACTACCACCTAGTACCAATAACCGCTGAGAAGCTTCCAAGGCCACATCGGGCATGTGTTGCTCAGAGGGTTCTAGGGTATCCCAGGCACGTTGTACCTGTAGGGGGTCGTGCGAGGCACGCATCAACTCAAGTGCCAGGCCGCGCGAAATGCTGCTCCCAACTTGTTCAGAAAATGCCCGGTGCTTAGTCAGCAGGCGCACTGTCTCTAATGCCTCCAGATTGCGTCTTGCCATGCGGGCTGCTTTGAAGCGCAAGCGCAGCGCGACGGTCCGCCGTGAGGCACCTTGAGGCAACTGATCTAGCCACTCCACTGCAGCGGTGGCATCACGGTCATCCAAGGCCCACCGCGCTGCACGCAGATGCACACCATCGCGGGCGTCTTGCGCGTCACTGCTGGAAGCCATCTCAAGGCTTTGCCGAAAATGACTGTCACGCAAGGCCTTGTCTTGCAGGGCATGGGCACTTTCTGCCGCAATCAAATGCGTGATGGTTCGCAGCCGTCGGGCATGGGCCAGCAATTCACCGCTCGCGGCAACAGACTCTTCCAAAGTAACGACCAGTTCCGCAGCCTTGCGTGAACGAATGAAGCGCCCCGCCACCAAATGGGAAAGAGAGTCCAGTAACGCCGCGTAAATGGCCCGCTCTCGTTGTTGTAAGCGCCAGCGCCGGGCCTGTTGCGGAATACGGAACATGGCAGCCAGTGCACGCAGCGCCAAATGCAGCACGGCGAAACTCAGGGTCAAACACAGCAACACTAAATTGAGGGACAAATCAATACGATGTGGGGCCCAAAACACCGTTACGGTGGCATGGTTGTTTCCCGCAAACAGTGCGGTGGCAACTGCAATGCCAAACAACGCCATCAACCACAGAGCAAAGCGCATGACTACCGCCCCGCCGCCGCGGTAGCGAGGGCCGCTAAGGTGTCGTCTATTCGGGGCAATTCGAGCGATTTCATCTGTACCTGCACTTGTTGCAGCAAAGCAATTGCCGTTTGGGTTTTCCGCGATCCGCTGTCAAAGTAGCGTCCTATTGCCACAGATGCCGTAGCCAAATCCGCCCGGGCGGATTCATTTTGACGTGACAGCAAACCCAAGCGCGCATTAAGTAGGCGAAGCTTTAGGTTTTCGCGCAAAAAGAAAGATTGTTCCGGCGATAACAGGGCTGCGTCAGGATCTTCGATACGGCTAACCCGCACCAAACTCCGCACTTCGTCATGCAGCACTGTCCCCACACGCACCCACCAGCTTGCGACTGTTTCATTGGATTTGCGTTGCAAAGGTGTACTCGCCGTGCCAAGTTTGACGGCATTGCCAACAGGCAATTCGTCAGCCAACAGTACCAACTCGTCAAGCTTCACCAGTAAAGCGGGGGTGTCTGATATCGCAGTGCTTTTGATGCGCGCTACATCACGGGCGATGGCGCGTTGCAGCGGCGTAAGCCGTGGCTGCGCAGCACGGGCCACACGCTCATCGGCAGTTTTCAGAGCTGCCAGCAAAGGCTCTACGCTTCCAGTCAATTGCGCCTGCTGCTGGGCCAAACGCAGTGCAGACTCGATATCAACCACCAGGTTTTCATCGCGCGAGCGCGAAAGGCTTTGCATCAGTTCTTCGAGCTGGGTGCGCTGCAGTGTCACCTCGCTAACGCGGGCTTCCAACACAGACTGCTTGGCCGCAGTTTCCAGCGCCAGCTCTTGGGCTTGGCGGGCGCTGACACCGGCTTGCGTGGCTTGCACTGCCGTATCTGCACTTTGACGGGCCAATTGCTCTTGGATACCACTGAGTTTTTGCCACAGCAAAATGCATCCAATAACGCCCGCAATCGCCACCAAGGCTGTACCTTGCTTCCAGCGCCTGTCTGCTAAGCGGGCCAAATCCACAACCAAGGGCTGCGCTGGCCCGGGTGCTGGGCCCGCATCCACTGGAGCGTCAGCAGGCGGTGTGGCAAGGTCAGTGGTCATTGCAAGGATTCTATCGAGGCCACTACATCGGCCAGTATTGGCCGTGACTCACAAACAACACCAAACCCTGCAGCGCGAGCGGCCTGCGCGATACGCGTGTGGGTGCACACCGCACGGTGGCCATTCCAGTGTTGTTGGGGCGCCAGCGCAACCAGATTGGCAATCGCTTCGGAGCTGCTAAACAGCCATACCGCTTTGTCAACTACGGCGGATTGAATACTTGCGTGCACTTCAGGGGTGAGCGCTGGGCAGCGGCGCTGGTAAGACACTACAAACTCCACCTCTCCTCCGGCTGAAAGCACCTGCTTGGAAAACCAGTCACGCCCTACTCCGGCGCCATCGCTGTCGGTGGTTTTGGCCATGAACGTACTGCCACGCACTACGAGCACGCGATAGCCCGGGACCACGCGATGCCCCATGACAGCCCACAACGCCTCAGAATCAAACTGACCCTGCCCGGCATCTGGAGCGTCGATCATGGAGGGATCAACGCCTGCCCTCAGCAAAGCTGCATGGCTGCCGGGGCCCGTCACAAACGCTCTTTTTTTGATAGCTAACTGCGCCCAGTGGGCGAGGGCTGATGCTGGTTTTAATGCAAAAAAATAATCTACCGCATTAGCGCTAACAAACATGACCGCGTTGAAACTGGGCAGTTGCTCCCACGCTTGTGTCACGCGGTGCACATCGGCTGACCCCCCAATGTCAATCAGCGGCAGGCTACTGGCCACAAGCCCGGCCTCTTGCAGCCTGTGTACCCAGTCATGCGCCTCGCGCGCAGGCCGGGTCACCATGACTTTCATGAATCAGCCCAGATTAACAGCGGATTGACCCACCGCAGCTTGCAGCGCAGCTGCAACTCGCTCGCCCAACTGCACAGCCGAGAAAGTATCCATTACGGTGGCTTGGGCCTGCGTATGCACCAGGGGCAAACGCCCCTCTGGGTCACCCCAAGCTGCGTCAATGTGCAAAGAGTTACCAGTAAAAACGGCATGCGCCGCTAATGGCATGGAGCAACTGCCGCCCATCACGCGGCTTACCGCGCGCTCAGCAGACACAGCCAACCACGTAGCGTGGTGCATCAATGGTGCCAAGGCCGCAATCACATCGTCACGCCCGGTGCGCACTTCAATACCTAACGCGCCCTGCCCGGCGGCAGGCAGCATGTGGGCAGGCTCAAACACGCTGCGAATACGTTCAGCAAGGCCCAGCCGCTTCAGACCTGCGGCGGCTAGCACTATGCCGTCGTACAGGCCGTCATCGAGCTTGCGCAAGCGCGTGTCCAGATTGCCACGCAAGGCCTCTATTCTTAAATCAGGGCGCAGCGCACGCACCAAAGCCATGCGCCTTAAGCTTGATGTGCCTACCACTGCACCATCGGGCAAATCGAGCAGCGACGCAAATTTGTTGGACACCCACGCGTCGCGTGGGTCTTCGCGCTCCATCACACAGGCCAAAGTGAAGCCTGGAGGGAGCTCCATGGGCACGTCTTTGAGGGAATGCACCGCCAAATCTGCTCGCCCCTGTTCTAGCGCCTGCTCCAGCTCCTTTACAAATAGGCCTTTGCCACCCACCTTGCTTAGCGATCGGTCCAATATTTGGTCACCTTGAGTGGTCATGCCCAGCAAAGTGACTTGGTGGCCCTGCTGTTCTAGCAGTGCTTTAACGTGTTCGGCCTGCCAAAGTGCCAAACGGCTTTCGCGCGTGGCGATGGTGAAATGTTGCACGGTCGTAACCCAGTTGTAATCGAAATCTTGCGCCGAATGCTAGCATGGTGACCATGAAAAATGCCCCCGCCCCCTCTGCAGCCAAGCGCGCCAAAGACAACGAACGCCCCCTGGTAGAAGACATCCGCCTACTGGGTCGCATCTTGGGCGATGTGATTAGAGAGCAAGAAGGCGTGCAAGCCTACGAATTGATTGAACAAATTCGCACGCTATCAGTGGCCTTTCGCCGCGATGCAGATCACGAAGCAGACAAGGCACTCAAAAAACTGCTCAAAAGCCTAAGTGGTGATCAAACGGTCAGTGTGATACGCGCCTTTACCTACTTCAGCCACCTGGCCAATTTGGCCGAAGACCGCCACCATATTCGCCGCCGCGAGATTCACGAGCGTGCTGGTGACACGCAAGAGGGCAGCATCGAAGTGGCTATGTCGCGCCTGCGCTGGGCGGGTATATCTCCCAAAACCATTTCCAACACATTGGCGCGCAGCTACGTATCGCCAGTGCTCACTGCACACCCTACCGAGGTGCAGCGCAAAAGCATTTTGGATGCCGAACGCGACATTGCCCAGCTGCTGACTACCCGCGATGAAATCAAGTTGCGAGCCACCAACGTGGCCACCAAAAAAGACGCATTGACTCCGCGCGAAATGGCCGCAAACGAAGCGCAAATGCGTGCCCGCGTCATGCAGCTATGGCAAACACGCTTGCTGCGCTTCAGCAAGTTGACCGTTGCAGACGAGATTGAAAACGCACTCAGCTACTACGAATCTACTTTCCTGCGCGAGATACCCAAACTCTATGCCGACATGGAAGCCCTGCTGGGCAACCAACCAGTGCATACTTTTTTGCGCATGGGCCAGTGGATTGGTGGCGACCGCGACGGCAACCCCAATGTCAGCGCACAAACCCTGGAATACGCCCTGCGCCGCCAGTCAGAAGTGGCCTTGCGCCACTACCTGACCGAGGTGCATTACCTGGGCGGCGAATTGTCTATATCGGCCATGTTGGCAGATTGTTCACCAGCAATGCAAGCCTTGGCCGACAGCTCCCCCGACCGCAACGAGCACCGCAAAGACGAGCCCTACCGCAAAGCCTTAACCGGCGTGTATGCACGCCTGGCAGCCACACTCAAGGACCTGACCGGAACCGAAGCTGCCCGCCATGCCGTCGCCCCGCAAAATGCGTACGCCAAAGCCGAAGATTTCATTGCCGACTTGCGCACTATCGAGGCGTCTTTGCAAGCCAACCATGGCGGCGCGTTGGTCAACCAGCGTCTGCACCCACTGATTCGTGCCGTGGAAGTGTTTGGTTTTCACCTGGCCACCGTCGATTTGCGCCAAAGTTCCGACAAGCACGAAGAAGTGGTGGCTGAACTGCTGGTCACTGCGCGCGTGTGCACCGACTACAGCAGCCTGGACGAAGCCGCCAAACGCCAACTATTGCTGGGCCTGCTTAACGATGCCAGACCACTGCGCGTGCACGGTACCCAGTACAGCGCCCATGCCGACGGTGAGTTGGCAATTTTTGCTATGGCCAAAGTCATGCTGGAGCGCTTTGGCAAACAGTCTATTCGCCACTACATCATCAGCCACACCGAAACCGTGAGTGATTTGCTTGAGGTGTTGCTATTGCAAAAAGAAGTGGGCTTGATGCGCGGCACGCTAGACGCACAGGCAACGTGCGACTTAATTGTGGTGCCCCTGTTTGAGACCATCGAAGACTTGCGCAACGCCGCGCCCATCATGCGCGAGTTTTATGCCTTGCCAGGTGTGGCAACCCTGGTGCAGCGCAGTGGCGCTGAACAAGACATCATGCTGGGTTATTCCGACAGCAATAAAGACGGCGGCATTTTCACCAGTAACTGGGAGCTCTACCGTGCCGAGATTGCGCTGGTTACATTGTTTGATGCGCTGG
>JBEANP010000179.1:0-6097 GCA_041165385.1 Pseudomonadota bacterium
GCTGGGCACATACGGCGTGTAAAGCAGTGGCATGTGGGCCTGCTCAGGCGTGCGGTGGCTCTTGCGGTGGTTGCAGGGTCGGCAGGCGGTGACCACGTTCATCCAGGTGTCAATGCCATGCTGGGCAAACGGAATGATGTGCTCGCGGGTCAGCTCTTCTTCATGAAAATGGCCACCGCAGTAGGCGCACACATTGCGGTCGCGGCTGAACAACTTGCAGTTGGTCAGGCCGGGGCGCAAGTCAAAGGGGTTGATGCTGGGCACGCCGCGTGTGCCAATGATGCTGTTCACGCGGATGATGGACTGCAGCCCGGTAACGGCGTTATGCCCGCCATGGAAAACGGCCACCTCGGCTCCAGTTTCCCAGCGCACCTCGCCAGCAGCGTAGTGGGTTACCGCTTGCTCAAGCGAAATCCACGATTGGGGCAGCCCTTGGGCTGACAACTTCAAGACTTTCACGCAACGCCTCCATCAACGGTTAAACAACCACCAACACAGTCTGCAAACGTCTACCGAAGGGTGCGCGCTGTAACGCCGCGCCCTGCTAAGTCACAATATAACCTATTGATGTGACAAAACTGCTTCAGGCGCTCACCCACCGTGCGTAGCCTGCTATCAAAAAGATAACAAACTCATGAAGGTTTTCAGAGGCTTTAACCACCCCGGCGTTGCCACGGCCAGCGCCGTGACCATTGGCAATTTTGATGGTGTGCACCGGGGCCACCAGGCCATGCTGGCACTGCTGAAGGCGGAGGCGCAGCAGCGTTCGGTGGCCAGCGTGGTACTGACTTTTGAGCCCCACCCGCGCGACTACTTTGCCAAGCTGCACCAAAAGCCCGACATGGCGCCAGCGCGCGTAGGCACGCTGCGCGATAAGCTGGGCGACTTAGCCATGTGCGGCGTAGACCAGGCTGTGGTGCTGCCGTTTGATGCGCGGCTGGCATCGCAATCCCCCCAAGACTTTATTGACCAGGTGCTACTCAAGGGCCTGGGCGCACGCTATGTGCTGGTGGGTGACGATTTCCGCTTTGGCAAGCAGCGCGCCGGCGACTACGCGCTGTTGGACGCAGCAGGCCAACAGCAGGGCTTTGATGTGGCCCGCATGAATTCGTATGAAGTGCACAAACTGCGCGTGTCCAGCTCGGCAGTGCGCGAGGCGCTGGGCCAGGGCCGCATGGCCGATGCCGCCCGCTTGCTGGGCCGGCCGTATTGCATTTCAGGGCACGTGGTGCATGGGCGTAAGCTGGGCCGCACATTGGGGTTTAGAACTATTAACTTGCGCTTTGCCCACTGGAAACCCGCCGCCAGCGGCATTTTTGCGGTGCTGGTGCATGGCCTGGCGGCACAACCGATTCAAGGCGTGGCGAACCTGGGCGTGCGCCCTTCGCTGGACCCAACAGATGTGAACGGTGGACGGGTGCTGCTAGAAACCCATTGCCTGGACTGGCCTGCCGCACTGGGGTCCGAGGGGGCCTACGGTAAAATCATCCGCGTGGAACTACTACACAAACTGCACGACGAGCTGAAATACGACGGCCTGGACTCCCTCACACGTGGGATACGCCAAGACTGCGACGACGCACGCGCCTGGTTCGCTGCCCGAATTTGACGGGGCACTCCGCCCCGCCCTGACGCACCCAATGCGCGTCCCCCCAAATATTGAGAGATGGCCATGACCGACAAAGTTGAATACCGCAGCACCCTGAACCTGCCCGACACCCCGTTCCCCATGCGCGGCGACCTGCCCAAGCGCGAGCCGGCCTGGGTGAAAACATGGAACGAAGAGGGCTTGTACAAAAAACTGCGCGACGCCCGCGCAGGCGCGCCCCTGTTTGTGCTGCACGACGGCCCGCCCTATGCCAACGGCAAGCTGCACATCGGCCACGCGCTGAACAAGGTGCTCAAGGACATGATCGTCAAGAGCAAGCAGCTCGACGGTTTTGATGCGCAATACATTCCCGGTTGGGACTGCCATGGCCTGCCGATTGAGAACGCCATTGAAAAACTGCATGGCCGCAACCTGAGCCGTGACGATATGCAGGCCAAAAGCCGCGCATTTGCCACTGAGCAGATCGCGCAACAGCGGGAAGACTTCAAACGCTTGGGTGTGCTGGGCGACTGGGAGCGCCCTTACCGCACCATGGACCCGGCCAACGAAGCGGGCCAGTTGCGCGCCTTCAAGCGCGTGATTGAGCGCGGCTTTGTGTACCGTGGTTTGAAGCCGGTGTACTGGTGCTTTGACTGTGGCTCGTCCTTGGCCGAGTTTGAAATTGAATACGCCGACAAAAAGAGTGACACGCTGGACGTGGCATTCGAGTCCAACGACAACGCCGCGCTAGCCGCCGCCTTTGGCCTCAGCGCACTGCCCGGCGAAAGCACTCGCAAAGCCTTTGCGGTGATCTGGACCACCACCGCCTGGACCATCCCCGCCAACCAGGCGCTAAACGCCCACCCTGAGTTGAGCTACGCACTGGTGGACACGCCGCGCGGTGTGTTGCTGCTGGCTGAAAGCCTGGTGGAGAAATGCCTGGAGCGCTACAAACTGGAGGGCAAGGTGATTGCCACCGCCGTGGGCGAAAAACTGCGCGGCCTGGTGTTCCGCCACCCGCTGTATGACTTAGAGAATGACACGGAGAGCGCAGTAAACGAATACAGCTACAAACGCTTGTCGCCCCTGTACCTCGCCGATTACGTGACAGCGGGCGACGGCACCGGCATCGTGCACTCGTCCCCTGCCTACGGCGTGGATGACTTCAACAGCTGCGTGGCCAATGGCCTGCAATACGACGACATCCTGAACCCGGTGCAAGGCAACGGCACCTATGCCGACGACCTGCCCCTGTTCGGAGGCATGAACATCTGGAAAGCCTGCGCCCGCGTGATCGAAGTGCTGGGCCAGAGCGACCGCCTCATGGCCACCCAGCCCATCACCCACAGCTACCCGCATTGCTGGCGTCACAAAACGCCAGTGATCTACCGCGCTGCGGCGCAGTGGTTTATCCGGATGGACGCCGGTGATGGCGTATTCACCCAAGACAAAGCACCCAAAACCTTGCGCCAGTTGGCCTTGGACGCGATTGAACACACGACCTTCTACCCCGAAAACGGCAAAACCCGGCTGCGCGACATGATTGCCAACCGCCCAGACTGGTGCATCAGCCGCCAGCGTAGCTGGGGCGTGCCCGTACCGTTCTTTTTGCACAAAGACAGTGGCGAGTTGCACCCCAACACCATGGCCATCCTGGACCAGGCGGCAGACATTGTGGAACAAGGCGGCATTGAGGCCTGGAGCCGAGTGACTACACAAGACATTCTGGGTGCTGCGGACTCAGCCAACTACACCAAGAGCACCGACATTCTGGAAGTGTGGTTTGACTCGGGCTCCACCTTCCAGCACGTGCTGCGCGGCAGCCACAAAGACGCGTATGCGCGACCTCCGTTCCACGTCAGCGCAGACAATTCCACCCCCGAGGCTGACCTTTACCTGGAGGGCCACGACCAGCACCGCGGTTGGTTCCACAGCTCGCTGCTGCTGGGCTGCGCGCTGTATGACCGCGCGCCTTACAAAGGCCTGCTTACCCA
This sequence comes from Pseudomonadota bacterium, assembly GCA_041165385.1. GTDB lineage: Bacteria > Pseudomonadota > Gammaproteobacteria > Burkholderiales > Burkholderiaceae_C > Allorhodoferax. The sequence goes on from JBEANP010000179.1 coordinate 3,583, forward strand.
CGGCTTTGCCACCGACGGCCAAGGCCGCAAGATGAGCAAATCGCTGGGCAACACCGTGGACCCGCAAACCGTGACCAGCAAAATGGGCGCAGAAATTGTGCGCCTGTGGGTGGCTAGCACCGACTATTCGGGCGACCTGAACATCGACGACAAAATCCTGGCCCGCGTGGTGGACACCTACCGCCGCGTACGCAACACGCTCAAGTTTTTGCTGGCCAACGTCAGCGACTTTGACCCGGTTAAAGACGCGGTGCCTGCCGATCAGCTGTTAGAGATTGACCGCTACGCCCTGAGCCGCGCAGCGCAGTTGCAAGCCGACATCCTGGCGCATTACAAGGTGTACGAGTTCCACCCCGTGGTCGGCAAACTGCAGATCTACTGCAGCGAAGACCTGGGCGCTCTCTACCTCGACATCCTGAAAGACCGCCTCTACACCACCGGTGCCAACAGTCTGGCCCGCCGATCGGCACAAACCGCGCTGTGGACCATTACCCAGGCCATGTTGCGCTGGATGGCGCCATTCCTAAGCTTTACCGCTGAAGAAGCCTGGGCCGTGCTGGGTGCCGAAGGCAAAACGCCTGCTGCGACCAAGCTGTCGATTTTTATGGATGGCTACGTGGCTTTGAATGCACCTGATGAGTCGCTGCTGCGCAAGTGGGCCCGCATTCGCGAGATCCGCGAACTGGTGAACAAAGACATTGAAGTGCTGCGTGCCGATGGCAAACTGGGCGCGTCGCTGCAAGCCGAAGTGACACTCACTGCTGCCGAGGACGACTACGCCATGCTGGCCAGTTTGGGCGCTGATTTGAAGTTTGTATTCATCACGTCTGCTATTACTTTAGTAGCTGGTGATGCACTATCCACGAGGGCTAGCGTCACAAATAGTACTAAATGTGAGCGCTGCTGGCATTACACAGACGATGTGGGCGCAGACGCTGCCCACCCCACCATTTGTGGCCGTTGTGTGAGCAACTTGACTGGCGCAGGCGAAACTCGGATGTTTGCTTGATGGCGCGCGCTCCCAAGTCTTCGAGCAAATTCTCCAACAAACCGATGCGGTCCAGCGCCGGCGGCGGAATGCTGCTATGGCTGGGCCTGGCGTTCATTTTGCTGCTGGTCGACCAGTTCACCAAGGTGCTGATCGTGGGCTATTACCACCTGGGTGACAGCACCTGGGTAACCAGCTTTTTCAACATCGTTAGGGTGCACAACCACGGCGCGGCATTCTCGTTTTTGGCCGGAGCTTCGGGCTGGCAGCGCTGGTTTTTCACTGCGCTGGGCCTGGTAGCCGCAGTGGTAATTGTCTGGATGCTAAAAAAGCATGCAGGGCAAAAGCTGTTTTGCTTTGCCATGGCTTGCATTTTGGGCGGGGCCATTGGCAACGTAGCTGACCGAGTGATGTATGGCTATGTGGTGGACTTTTTGGATTTTCATTGGGCGGGGATGCATTTTCCGGCCTTCAATGTGGCGGACAGCGCTATTTCAGTGGGGGCGGTTTGTTTAATTTTGGATGAGTTGCTCCGCGTCAAGAAAAGCTAAACTCATGAAAAAAAGCTTCACAAAGCACCTTCTCGCTGCGGCCATCGTCGCTATGGCTCCTTGCGCTACGGTGCTCGCCCAAAACGCGACTGAGCCGGACGCTACCAGCGCCAACTTTGACCGCGCCATCAACAAGAAGGACGACTGGTATTTCTCTTGGGGCTACAGCCGCCAGCAGTACGCGCCATCAGACATTCATATCTCACAGCCCGGCATTGGCAACGACTTTACGTTGCACAAGGTGGCGGCCAGCGACTTTCCTTCCAGCATTCCGGACACGCTCAACTCGTTGGTGAACCTGGATTTCACCAACCCGCAGGAGAACATTCGCATCGGCAAGTTTTTGAACCCTGAGAAGACGTTTGCGATTGAACTGTCCATCGACCACAGTAAATACAACGCCGACTTTGACCAAACTGTGGCGGTGTCCGGCACCATCAACGGCCAGCCTGCACCTGCCAACATGACGCTGACCAAGCAGAATTTTGATTACGCGCTGCACAATGGACTGAACCACATCATGGTGAATGCAGTATGGCTGCACCACTTGAGCGGGCCACAAAACAAGCAAGGCCAGTTGCAGCTGATCAGCAGGGCTGGCGCGGGTATTTTGTTACCCCATGCGGATGTCTCGGTGTTCGGTCAGCCCAACGGCGTGGGCCCCAAGAACGAGAACATTTGCTGCTTCAAGAGCAATGACTGGTGGCAGATCAATGGCTGGACGGCCGGTGTCGAAGTGGGTGTGCGCTACCGGGTTTACAAGTCGATGTTCCTGGAGCTGACCTCCAAGGTGGCCTACGGCGTGCTGCGCAATGTACCGGTGTACCAAGGCTCTGCTGACCAGACCATATGGATGTCAGAGCAGGTCTTGTCAGCAGGTTTCCTGTTTTAGCGCACTCGTTGGTTCAGTCGCTTACAGCGTCAAAATCGTGCAGCCCGTGGTTTTGCGGGCCTCCAGCGCGCGGTGGGCCTCTTG
>JBEANP010000180.1:0-5997 GCA_041165385.1 Pseudomonadota bacterium
CCGCGCCACACTGCAACTCAAACAAACCATTTTTGATGGCTTTGCCACCATCAACGAAGTGCGTCGCTTAAGTTATGGCGTTCAGACGGCCTATTTCGAGCTAATTTCAGCAAGCAACCAAGCCGGCTTGGAAGCAGCACGCGCCTACATTGACGTATTGCGCTTTCGCCAGCTTGTAAACCTGGCCGGTGAAAACTTCACTACCCATCAAAAGATTCACGATCGCATCAGCCAGAAAGTCGCTGTCGGAGTAGGGCGGCGTGTCGACCTAGAGCAAGCGTCTGGTCGCCTGTCGCTAGCCGAATCCAACTGGCTGACCGAGGTTGCGAACCTGCACGACGTATCGGCGCGCTATCAACGCATGGTGGGGGACATTCCAGCCGAAACACTGACAGCCATTGACCCACTAGACGAGTTTTTACCCATTGGTACCGATTTTTTGATCGAGGCCACCAAGAAAAATCCGGAGTTTTTGGCCGCTGTCTCGACCATCCGTGCGTATAGAGCCGACAGCAAAGTGCGTAAAGCTGCGATGTACCCCACGCTGGAGTTTCGCGCCAAACAATACTTTGAAACCAACCAAAACAGTATCGCTGGCGACTACAAGTCTTCGGCCTTGGAAATGGTGCTTAACTACAATATTTTCAAAGGTGGCGCCGACACTGCCCGAATTAAACAGTATGTAGCCAAGCTCGAAAGTGCATTCGCTTTACGGGACAAAGCCTGCGGCGATGTGTGGCAAACAGGGCAAATTGCCTTCAATGACTCCATTCGCCTTGTGGCGCAGCTCAAGTTACTGAGTCAGCACGAATTGGCGACCTCTAAGGCACGCCAGGCATACATCCAGCAATTCGAAATTGGTCAACGCTCCCTGCTCGACCTTTTAGATACTGAAAACGAACTCTACAGTGCGCGCCGATCACTTGTTATGGGTGAACATGATCTACAACTAGCGGAGGTTAGGGTGTTGTCTACGTCTGGCAGTTTGCTCAGCGCCCTCAAGCTCCAAACTTTAACGAACGTTGAGCCTGAGACCGTTGGGGGCACTGAAGAGGAAGATGACCTTATGCGTTGCAGCACCCGCATCCTGCCAGCGCTGACGCTAAATCGCACCTTCGATTCCGGCCCAACAGGACTGCCACCCGACCCCTCGAAACCTACTCCGGTTGTGCCTTCGGCAGCACTGCCACCCAACAGCCTTACATCCAAGCAAATAGCCGACGCATGCGCGGAGTTGCCCGCCACGGTAACCACATGGCTTGGCGCATGGAATAACAAAGACTTCAGCACCTACATTGCTACGTACGCAGAAAACTTTAAGGCTGCCAAAGGGTTAAGCCGCACCAATTGGGAACAATTGCGCAGGACGCGCATTAACAAATCCGGCAACATTCAAACCACAATAAGCCAGATGAATCCAGTGAGTTGTGACGCCAAAAACGCTGAAATTGCGTTTACCCAATCTTATGAATCAGCGAACTACCGCGATGAAGTTGAGAAAACCCTGTCAATGGAGCGCGTGCAGGGAGCGTGGAAAATCGTGCTGGAAACTGTGACCAAGGGCCGTACTTTCTAATCGGCATTCCCTACAAAAGAAACGCTGCGACTGACAACAGCCTAGGGCGCACTAAAACGGAATATCGTCATCCATATCATCAAACCCACTCGCAGGGCGAGGTGCTGGTGCTTGACGTGGTGCGGGCGCTGGCGCTGCCATGCGGGGGGGTGGAGCCATCGGGCGACGTGGAGGGGGTGGTGCACCGCCTTCATCGCCACCATCGCCTGGGCCGCCCATGCCTTCGCGGCCACCTAGCAATTGCAGTTCGGTAGCAACGATGTCTACAGTGCTTTTTTCCACGCCCGCTTGGTCGATGTACTTGCCGTACTTAAGGCGGCCCTCCACGTAAATAGGGCGGCCTTTTTTAACGTATTCGCCAGCGATCTCAGCCAGTCGGTCGTAAAAGGTGACGCGGTGCCACTGGGTGTCTTCTACGGTTTCGCCGGTGTTGCGGTCTTTGCGGCGGCTACTGGTGGCCACGCTCACATTGGCAACCGCTTGGCCCGAAGGCAGGTAGCGGATTTCGGGATCGCGGCCGCAATTGCCGACCAAAATAACTTTGTTCACGGATGCCATGGTTTTCTCCAAATATAGCGGCTGATTATCCTGCGTTTGCCGTGGTTTGCGGTGCAGTAGCAACCACCGGCGCACGCATGGGCCACGCCACGGCCAGCCAGGTCAACATGGCAGCGGCGCAGGTCAAAAACAAACCTTGCGGCCCGAAACCCTTCACCAGCGCACCACCCACAAGCCCGCCAGCAAAAAAACCGAGTGACTGCAACGTGTTGTACACCCCCAGTGCAGTGCCGCGCACCTGCGCTGGCGCGAGGCGCGAGGCCATGCTGGGCTGGCTGGCTTCCAGCACGTTAAAGCCGCAAAAGAACACAAACAACCACACCGCCAAAACGCCAATAGACGGGTTGCTTTGCGCGGCAAACAACAAGCCCAGTTGCACCAAAGCAATCAAGCCCACGGCACTTAAAAACACCGCCCGAAGGTACCCACGCTTCTCCAATGGAAACAACGTCGCGCCCATCACAAAAAACGACGCCAACACGGCTGGCAAATACACCCACCAATGGTGATCTTTACCCAACCCCGCTTGCACTAGCATGGCGGGCAGGGCCACCCACATGGCCAACTGAACCGCGTGTAATACGAACACACCAAAGTCCAGCCGTAAGAGGGCCGGGTGGCGCAGCACCGTGCCCAAATCGGCCCAAGCGCTGTTGCGCTGCTGCAACGCAGCTTTGGGGGGCTCGGGCGGCACCCACCACAGCACCACGGCAATACCGCCCAGCGCCAAAGCACAAGTCACGGCAAAGAGCCCGCTCAGCCCCACCACCGAAGCCAGCAAGGGCGACAGCACCAGCGAGACCGCAAACATCAGCCCAATGCTGGCCCCCACCAGCGCCATGGCTTTGGTTCGCACTGCATCACGCGTTTGGTCTGCCAACAGTGCGGTGACTGCTGCCGATATGGCGCCCGAGCCCTGAATGGCCCGCCCTGCGATCAGCCAGCCCATGGTGGGGGCCAGGGCAGCCACCGCACTGCCGATGGCAAACATGACCAATCCCACCACCATGACTGGCTTGCGCCCGATGCGGTCCGACGCAATGCCAAAGGGTATTTGCAAAAAACCTTGGGTCAGGCCATACATGCCCATGGCCAGCCCCACCAATGCGGGGTCATCTCCACCGGGATATTTGCGGGCTTCTAGCGCAAACACGGGCAAAACTAAAAACAGGCCCAGCATGCGCAGCGCAAAAATCAGCGCCAAGGAGGCTGCCGAGCGCTTTTCTTGGGCATTCATGGCGTGGGGAGCGGGGGCTACCGGGGTGTCAGCGGACAAAGTATTAACTCGCAAGGTGGAATATTCACGCCCCAATGGGCAGCGGACTGTAATTGTCCCGCATCTTTACTATCATGATGGGTTTCCCTTAACCGGCCACTACCTTGACAACACCCACCGACGGCACCTACCTTGCGCGTGCTTTGCAGCAGCAAAACATCAGCATCCGGGGTGCGCGCACGCACAACCTGAAAAATATCGACATCGACATCCCACGCAACCAGTTGGTGGTGATTACGGGGTTAAGCGGGTCGGGCAAGTCCAGCCTGGCGTTTGACACGCTGTACGCCGAAGGCCAGCGCCGCTATGTAGAGAGCCTGAGCACCTACGCGCGCCAGTTTTTGCAGATGATGGACAAGCCCGATGTGGACATGATTGAGGGCCTGTCGCCCGCCATCAGCATCGAGCAAAAAGCCACCAGCCACAACCCGCGCTCCACCGTGGGCACGGTGACCGAGATTCATGACTACCTGCGGCTGTTGTTTGCCCGCGCAGGCACGCCGCACTGCCCCGAGCACGGTCTGGCACTGAAAAGCCAAACGGTGAGCCAAATGGTAGACGCTGCGCTGGCTTTACCCGAAGACACCCGCCTGATGATTTTGGCCCCACTGGCGCGTGAGAAAAAAGGCGAGTTTCTGGATGTATTTGCCGACATGCAGGCCCAGGGCTATGTGCGCTTTCGCATCAACGGCGAGACCTTTGAGTTTGATAACCTGCCCAAGCTCAAGAAGACCGAGAAGCACGACATCGACGTGGTAGTGGACCGCATCAAGGTGCGTGTTGACATGAAGCAGCGCCTGGCCGAAAGTTTTGAAGCGGCCCTGCGACTGGCCAATGGCCGGGCCATTGCACTGGAAATGACGGACGCCACAACCGTCAAAAATGATAGCGGCTTACGCAATGCCGACGGGCGCTACAACCCCAAAGAGCATTTATTTAACGCCAAATTCTCATGCCCGGTGTGCAGCTATTCCATCAGCGAGCTGGAGCCGCGCCTGTTCTCATTCAACTCGCCGGTGGGCGCGTGCCCCAGCTGCGACGGCCTGGGCCAGCAAGACTTTTTCGACCCCGCCCGCGTAGTGGCATTCCCCACGCTCAGTCTGGCCAGCGGTGCCATCAAGGGCTGGGACCGGCGCAATGGCTACTACTTCAGCATGGTGGAGTGCCTTGCCAAGCATTACAAATTTGATGCAGACCAACCATTCGACGCGCTGCCCGAAGCGATTCAGCACGCCATTCTGTTTGGCTCGGGCGAGGAAGAAATCAAGTTCAGCTATGTAGTGGATTCGGGCACGTCTGAAGGTAAAAAGCTGGCGAAGAAGCACCCGTTTGAGGGCATCATCCCCAACATGCAGCGCCGCTACCGGGAGACCGACTCCGCGCTGGTACGCGAAGACTTGGCCCGCCTGCGCAGCACCCAGCATTGCCCGGACTGCAAAGGTTCGCGCTTGCGCATTGAGGCGCGCAACGTGAAGATTGGCGAGGGTGATCAGGCCCGCGCCATTTACGAGATCAGCCACGCCACGCTGCGCGATGCTTTTGCCTACTTCAGCACGCTGCAGATGCAAGGTGCCAAGGGCGAGATTGCCGCCAAGGTGGTGCGCGAGATTGGCCTGCGTCTCAAATTTTTGAACGATGTGGGGCTGAACTACCTGAGCCTGGACCGCAGCGCTGAGACACTCAGCGGCGGCGAGAGCCAGCGCATCCGCCTGGCCAGCCAGATTGGTTCGGGCCTGACCGGGGTGATGTACGTGCTGGACGAACCCAGCATCGGCCTGCACCAGCGCGACAACGACCGCCTGATCGACACCCTGAAACACCTGCGCGACATCGGCAACAGCGTGCTGGTGGTGGAGCACGACGAAGACATGATGCGCGCCGCCGACCATGTCATCGACATGGGCCTGGGTGCTGGCGTGCACGGCGGGCGGGTGATTGCGCAGGGCACGTTTGATGACGTCAAAGCCAACCCCCACTCACTCACCGGCCAGTACCTGGCGCACACGCTGGAAATTGCAGTACCCAAGCGCCGCACGCCGTGGATTCCCACTGTGCCGCTCACCGCTGCTGAGAAAAAGGCCGCTGCCAAACCTGCGGGCAAGGGCGCGCCCAGCAAGGCCGCGCTGGCCTGGTCCGAGCGGCAAGCCGCCCATCTGGCCAGCCAGGGCGACATGCAAGCCATCCGCGTGGTGAATGCCACCGGGCACAACCTGCAAGGCGTGAGCGTGGAGTTTCCAGTGGGCTTGCTGACCTGTGTGACCGGTGTATCCGGCTCCGGCAAGTCCACGCTGGTGAATGACACGCTGTACGCGGCGGTGGCCCGCAGCATTTACCGCGCCCACGACGAACCTGCAGCGCACGAGGCCATCGAGGGCATTGAGCACTTCGACAAGGTCATCAACGTCGACCAGTCACCCATTGGCCGCACACCACGCAGCAACCCCGCCACCTACACCGGCCTGTTCACCCCCATCCGCGAACTGATGGCTGAGGTACCCGTGGCGCGCGAGCGGGGCTACGGGCCGGGGCGCTTCAGCTTCAACGTGGCCGGGGGCCGCTGCGAGGCCTGCCAGGGCGACGGCATGGT
>JBEANP010000181.1:0-5963 GCA_041165385.1 Pseudomonadota bacterium
ATCTCTTGGCCTACGTCCGCAGCAATCTGTTCTACTTTAATTTTTTCGCCGGCAGCAACGCGATATTGCTTACCGCCGGTTTTTATGACCGCGTACATGTTGACCTCTTTAACTTGACCCCGCGGGCTCGACACCAGCAGGTATGACTCTATGGACGAATTTCCGCAGAGCCCAAGAGTATAGCATGCAAGCACATGAAAAACGAAACTTGGCACATGCCTATGCAAGCTGCGTTTTAAGCTTCCTATAATCAGGCACTATTTGATCGGTGCACCGTCTTGCAAGCCACATCCAACGCCTCACCCACTGGGCTTACCATTATTGAAGAGGATATGCGCCAAGTCGACTTGGTCATAGCAAAACGACTTGATTCTGGTGTGCCGTTGGTTGGCGGTGTTTCCCAGTACATCATTGCCGCAGGCGGTAAACGCCTAAGACCTGCGTTGCTGTTGCTTTGTTGCGGTTCATTGGGCTTCGTTGGTAGCCAACGGTTCAATATGGCCGCAGTAGTTGAATTCATCCATACTGCAACGCTGCTGCACGACGATGTGGTGGACGAATCTATGTTGCGCCGAGGTAACGCAACCGCCAACGCAAAATTTGGCAATCCGGCAAGCGTATTAGTCGGCGATTTTTTATACTCTCGCGCCTTCCAAATGATGGTGGAGGCTCAAAGCATGCGCATCATGCAAATATTGGCCGATGCCACCAATGTGATCGCTGAGGGGGAGGTGATGCAACTTATGAATATGCACAACGCCGCACTGGATGAGGCTGGGTATTTGGAGGTAATTCGATCTAAAACAGCGAAGCTATTTGAAGCCAGTGCTCGAGTGGGAGCTATATTGTCGGGCGCGTCACCTGTTCACGAGGAAGCGTGCGCGGAGTACGGTCAGGCTTTAGGTACAGCGTTTCAAGTCATTGACGACGTCTTGGATTACGCGGGTGACACCCACTTAATGGGGAAAAATCTGGGCGACGACTTGCGAGAGGGTAAAGCCACCTTGCCGTTGATTGCCGCCATGCAACGTGGCTCGGACCAGGAGCGCCGCATCATCCAGCAAGCAATTGAGAACGGTGAAGTCAGCAAACTCGATGAGGTAGTGCGCATTGTAAAAAACACAGGGGCACTGGAGGTCGCCCGCGAGGCGGCCAGAAACGAAGCCCAACGCGCCATCAATGCGGCGCAGCGCCTGCCTACCGGCGACCACCGTACATGCCTGATTGAATTAGCATCGCGATTGCTCGACAGAGACCACTGATTGTTTGCCTCTGTGGCAGGATTTGCACAGCACACTTGGACAGAACACAACTTTTGTTACGAATGTGTATGGCAATCATTTGCTACGCTGCATCGCGGCCGGCCAAATCGATACTGTCTGATTTAAACTTTGGGCCCATACTGATGCCAATGATGGCGTTCAACTCCGTTCGTCGATTACGCTTAGGAACACATGGCAGCCACTGATTCATTCGCAACAGACCCCACCGCCATTGCTCTACCAGGCATCGGTAGGGCATTGGTCGCGGCTGGCAAATTAGAACAAAAATCAGCCGAAGAACTTTATCGAAAATCCAGTGCTGGGAAAACTAGCTTTGTTGCGGAGTTGGTTGGCGTTGGGGCTGTCTCGCCTACTGACATGGCGCTAATTTTGTCTGTTGCCTATGGGGCACCACTCGTTGACTTAGATGCCATAGACGCGCAACGACTTCCCAAAGGTCTTCTGGATAGCAAAATTTGCCAAGATTTTCGGCTGGTTGTTTTGAGCAAGCGCAACAATCGGTTACTGGTAGCAACTGCGGATCCGTCGGACCAAAGAGCGGCCGAAAAGATCAAATTCGCTACCCAAATGGGTGTGGACTGGATCATTGCAGAATTCGATAAATTGTCCAAAATGGTGAACGCAACCGCCGTTACTGCATCAGAGGCAATGGAAGATATCATTGGCGGTGATTTCGAATTTGACGAAAACGCGACTGATGCGGCCGCTGATGCGCCTCAGGCAAACACAGCCGAAGTAGAAGATGCGCCGGTTGTGCGTTTCCTGCACAAGATGTTGATGGACGCATTCAGTATGCGCGCATCAGACCTTCACTTCGAGCCCTATGAACACACCTATCGAGTACGTTTTCGCATCGACGGGCAATTGCGCGAAATAGCGAGTCCCCCCATCGCAATTAAAGAAAAGCTGGCATCGCGAATTAAAGTGATTTCGCGGATGGACATTTCAGAGAAACGAATTCCGCAAGACGGTCGAATGAAACTAAAGGTAGGGTCAGACAAAGTAATCGACTTTCGTGTAAGCACACTTCCAACGCTCTTTGGTGAGAAAATAGTGATCCGAATTTTGGACCCGAGCAGCGCAAGACTTGGCATTGACGCACTCGGATATGACCCGATCGAGAAAGAGCGGCTACTCAAGGCCATTGCGCGCCCTTATGGCATGATTTTGGTCACTGGCCCAACTGGGTCGGGTAAGACTGTGTCTCTATACACTTGCTTAAATTTACTCAATCAACCTGGAGTAAATATTGCAACTGCAGAAGACCCCTCGGAAATCAATTTGCCAGGGGTCAATCAAGTCAACGTCAACGAAAAGGCTGGGTTGACCTTTGCTGTCGCGCTTAAGTCATTTCTACGACAAGATCCCGACATCATTATGGTGGGGGAAATTCGCGATCTTGAAACAGCAGATATTTCAATAAAGGCTGCACAAACCGGACACTTGGTGCTGTCTACCACGCATACCAACGACGCTCCATCTACGCTCACACGATTGCGCAATATGGGAATTGCGCCGTTTAACATTGCGTCCAGCATAATTTTAATTTCTGCGCAACGACTTGCCCGCAGACTATGTGCGAACTGCAAGAAGCCCATCGACATTCCAAATGAAGCATTGATTGAGGCCGGATTCGACGCTTCGGACATTGACGACTCTTGGAAACCCTACCACCCAGTGGGTTGCTCTATGTGCAACATGGGATACAAAGGGCGTGTAGGCATCTATCAGGTAATGCCAATCACGGACGAGATTCAGCGTATTATTTTGCGAGACGGCAGCGCCTTGGATATCGCAGAACAATCTGAAAAAGAAGGTGTTCGTTCCTTGCGGCAATCAGGGCTAGCGAAAGTGAAACAGGGTCTTACGTCGCTGGAAGAAGTACTTGCAGTGACGAACGAATAAAGCGCAAAGCAAGGGACCTTATGGCTACATCAGCGAAATCTACACCCATCAAAGAAGTTGTTTTTGAGTGGGAGGGCAAAGACCGTAATGGCAAACAAGTTCGCGGTGAAACGCGGGCAGCTGGTGAAAACCAGGTGAAATCGGCGCTACGGCGCCAAGGTGTGACACCCACCAAGATCAAAAAGCGCCGTATGGGTTCAGGCAAGTCCATCAAACCAAAGGACATGGCCATATTTACCCGTCAGCTCGCCACGATGATGAAAGCCGGGGTACCACTTCTACAAGCATTTGATATTGTTGGACGCGGCAATCCAAATCCTAGTGTGACTAAACTGCTCAATGACATCAGGTCTGACGTGGAAACCGGAACATCGCTGAGCGCGGCATTTCGCAAATACCCCTTGTACTTTGACAACCTGTATTGCAATCTAGTCGAAGCTGGAGAAACCGCCGGCATATTAGATCAGCTCCTGGATCGACTAGCGGTTTATATGGAAAAGACAGAAGCAATTAAGTCAAAGATTAAATCGGCATTGATGTACCCCATTACAGTGCTGATTGTTGCCTTCGTTGTTGTTTCGGTAATCATGATTTTTGTGATCCCGTCGTTTAAATCTGTGTTCTCGTCCTTCGGCGGTGAGCTACCTGCGCCAACCTTGCTGGTTATTGCGATGAGCGAAATTTTTATCAGCTATTGGTATTTGATTTTTGGTGGCATTGGCGGTGGCGTGTATTTCTTCCTACAAGCATGGAGGAGAAACGCCCAGGTGCAGGCCTTCATGGACCGGTTGATGCTAAAACTGCCTATCTTTGGGGTACTGGTGGACAAGTCATGCATCGCTCGTTGGACGCGAACTCTATCCACCATGTTTGCTGCTGGGGTGCCATTGGTCGAAGCACTGGACTCAGTTGGTGGTGCTGCCGGCAATATTGTTTATGAGACAGCAACTACCAAAATCCAACAAGAAGTTTCAACTGGCACGGCTCTAACGCAAGCCATGACAAATGCAAACCTATTCCCCTCTATGGTGCTACAAATGTGTGCCATTGGCGAAGAATCGGGGTCCATTGACCATATGCTGGGCAAAGCCGCAGACTTTTACGAAGCAGAAGTTGACGACATGGTCGCAGGCATCTCCAGCCTGATGGAGCCCATCATTATTGTGATTTTGGGCACGGTAATTGGCGGTATTGTGGTCTCCATGTACTTGCCGATTTTCAAATTAGGCCAGGTCGTTTGATGCTCAGCGGCGTGCTGTGGGTAGATGCCAGCCTTATCGGTTTTTTGGGGCTTTTGATTGGGAGCTTTCTCAATGTCGTGGTGCACCGGTTGCCAAAGATGATGGAACGTCAATGGGAGCGTGAATGTGCCGAGCTATCGGGTAAAGAATTAACCGTAGCAGAACCATTCAATTTGATGGTGCCTAGGTCACGGTGTCCCCATTGCGGGCATCACATCCATTGGTATGAAAACATTCCTGTACTGAGCTACATGGCGTTGCGCGGCGCCTGCTCCAGCTGCAAAGCGCCCATTAGCGTCCGATATCCGCTGGTGGAACTCGCAACCGGTGGTCTATTTTTCTTTTGCATTTGGCAAGAGGGCTCCAGCATGGCTGGCTACGTGGCCTGCGTATTTTCGGCATGTCTGTTGACTCTGGCCCTGATTGACTGGGACACCACGCTACTGCCCGATGACCTCACACTACCATTGCTGTGGCTGGGGCTCATCTCGGCCGCACTTCAATGGATACCGGTTTCTTTGCATGCATCGCTTTGGGGTGCGATTGCAGGATACATGTCGCTTTGGCTGATCTACTGGACATTTAAGCTCATGACAGGGAAGGATGGTATGGGCTATGGGGATTTCAAACTATTTGCCGCGTTGGGTGCCTGGTTTGGTTGGCAAACCCTGATCCCAATTATTTTGATTGCCTCAGTCATCGGTGCAGCAGTCGGGCTCGTTCTGAAAGTGAATAACCAACTTCGCGAAGGTGGCTATGTTCCATTCGGGCCGTTCTTGGCGGGTGCCGGCTTTAGTGCCCTTATTTTTGGACCATCAGCATTGCGCCAAATGGTGGGGCTTTAGCCATGGAAGCATTGCACCTGGGCCTAACAGGCGGTATCGGCAGTGGCAAAAGTACGGTTGCTGTCTTGTTGACGTCTCATGGAGCATGCGTCATCGATGCAGATGCTATCTCCCGAGCAACTACGGCTCCAGGTGGCGCGGCTATTGGGGCGATTCGTGAAATATTCGGCTCTGACATGATTACAAACGACGGTGCGCTGGACCGCGAGGCCATGCGCAAACGCGTCTTTTCTGACCCCAACGCCAAGCTGTGCCTTGAAGAGATCATTCATCCATTAGTGGGGCAAGCTATCACAGCTCAAACGCAATCCGCTCAAAGCAACGGTGCCAAGTGCATTGTTTTCGATCTTCCATTGCTGGTGGAGTCTCCTCGTTGGCGCCAACGCTTAGATCGTGTTTTGGTCGTAGATTGTTTACCGGCGACTCAAATTGCTCGAGTTGTGAAGCGAAGCGCGCTTGCAGAGCATCAAATTCTTCAAATTATGGGCGCCCAAGCCACGCGCAACAAACGGCTTGCTGCTGCTGATGTTGTGCTTTTTAACGATGGCATTGACTTGGGTTCATTGGCCATGCAAGTGGCTGAATTGGTGCCACAGTTCGGGCTATGATTCGGCCACCGGAAATACAAGCGTGATCCTTTACGAATACCCCTTCAACGAGCGCATTCGCACTTACCTGCGTTTGGAACA
>JBEANP010000182.1:0-5944 GCA_041165385.1 Pseudomonadota bacterium
GCCCTGGCATTCTCTGCTGCCAATCCCGATTTCGAGCCCTTGCAGGTGGCCGATATCTTGACCGAGTTGAAGGTAGAGAACGCATCAACCTTGTGCGCTGGCGGCGAAGCAGGGCATTTGTACCTGCGTTTGTGGCCCCATCGGCACACGACAGACGGATTTTTTGCCGCAGTTTGGCAAAAGAAGCAATCCATTTAATAAAAGTTATTGTTTTTTAACTAAAAAGCGATTTATCTGGCTAAAGTAGTTGGGTGGCCTTAAAATCCCCCGCACGCCCCGCTTTGACGCAGGTTAATCAAGGCAAGGTGGTGGCGGGCGAAAATATCTTTAACGTCGTTGAAAGACAAATCAAACTATGTTGTTACCTGATTGGGCTGTGCTGAACGCAGCGATTGAGTGGCTGGCCCATGGGGTATTGAATTTTGCATGGTGGCAAATTGTGCTGTTTGCACTGGGCGTGACGCATATCACCATGATCAGCGTAACGGTGTTTTTGCACCGTCACCAAGCGCACCGTTCGCTAGACCTGCACCCTATCGCATCGCATTTTTTCCGATTTTGGCTATGGTTGACCACTGGGCAAGTCACCAAAGAATGGGCGGCCATTCATCGCAAACACCACGCCAAGTGTGAGCAAGCCGATGACCCTCACAGCCCCCATGTCCACGGCATTAAGACTGTTTTGCTCCAAGGTGCTGAGCTCTATCGCGCCGAATCCAAGAACAAAGAAACCATGGCCCGCTTTGGCCATGGCACACCGAACGACTGGATTGAGACCAACCTTTACACCCGGTTCTCATGGCAGGGTGTGGGCTTGATGATGATCGTCGATCTTGCCTTGTTCGGCGTGGCTGGCTTGGCAGTCTGGGCGGTGCAAATGGCGTGGACACCCATCATGGCGGCTGGAATCATCAATGGCGCGGCCCATTACTGGGGCTATCGCAACTTTGAAGCACCCGATGCCAGCACCAATATTTCCCCATGGGGCATCCTGATTGCAGGCGAAGAGTTACACAATAACCACCACACCTACCCTACGTCGGCCAAGCTGTCGGTTAAACCTTACGAATTCGACATTGGATGGATGTACATCACCATCATGCAATCGCTTGGCTTGGCCAAGGTGAAAAAGACACCACCCAAGGTGGCATTTGGTGAAATTCAGCCGATGGCTGACGAGCGCACGCTGGAGGCGCTGATTGCTAACCGGTATGAAATTATGGCTACCTATGCCAAAGGTATGCGCATGGCTGCGCGCACCGAGTTTGAGGCTATGAAGTCCAGAAGCGCCGATGCCGCCGTCATCCAGGCTGCCCAACGGTGGTTGCACCGTGATGCAGATAAAGTGCCTGCATCGGCGGCTCCCGAACTGGCCCAAGCCCGTGCTGCATCCCCCGTGCTGGACAAAATGGTGACCATGCGTGAGGAGTTGCGCCAGATGTGGTTAAACACCAGTGTGTCGCGCGAGCAACTGATTCAGGATTTGCAAGCTTGGTGCCATCGTGCGGAAGCCAGTGGCATTGCGGCGTTGAGCGAGTTCTCTATGCGGTTGAGGGCGGCGCGCGCCTAGGTTCTGTGACTCGCCGGAAAATGCAAAAGCCCGTTTAGCGACGGGTTTTTTTTCGTCTGAGGTGTTCTGCCGCGCTCGTGTCACCCGGCCTTCGGCCTCCTTCTTTACCTCGCTTCGCAAAACTCCTAACCCGCCTGATCTGGCGATGAATTTTTGTCATCGTGGCTAGCAAAGCAAAAACTGGTCAACAAAAAACCCGCCGACTCAATGAGAGGGCGGGTTCTTTGGATCTGGAACTGAATTACTTCAGTTTCATTTCTTTGTAGTCCACGTGCTTGCGAGCTTTTGGATCAAATTTCTTGATCAACATTTTCTCGGGCATGGTTTTCTTGTTCTTGGTAGTGGTGTAGAAGTGACCAGTACCTGCTGTAGATTCCAGCTTGATTTTTTCGCGTCCGCCTTTGGTTGCCATGGTGCTACTCCTTAAGCTTGGCCACGTGCGCGCAGGTCTGCGAGCACAACATCAATACCGTTTTTGTCGATCAAACGCAGACCAGCGTTCGAAATCCGCAGACGGATCCAACGGTTTTCTGTCTCGACCCAGAAACGGCGGTATTGCAGGTTCGGCAAGAACCGGCGCTTGGTTTTGTTGTTGGCGTGGGAAACATTGTTTCCAACCATTGGGCCTTTGCCCGTTACTTCACATACGCGTGCCATTAGGACACTCCGATAGTTCAAATACGGCCGTCACTGGCGACCTGTTCACATGGGGGTGTGAAAGATCTCGCTCCGGCCTCACCTCGCCAATAAAAAGGGTGGCGGTAACCCGTATTGCTGCGTTTGTTAAAACTAAGCCCCTCACGGGGCGAATTCAGCAAAGCCTTAGATTATAGCGGTTTTGGGTTTATCGCTGCGCTGGGCTACTCTTGTTCTAGAAAACGTTGTGCATCTAACGCAGCCATGCAACCCGTACCTGCGCTGGTGATGGCTTGGCGGTAGACATGGTCTTGCACGTCCCCAGCTGCAAATATGCCGGGCACCGAAGTTTGTGTTGCAAAACCCTTCAGGCCACCCTGGGTGACGATGTAGCCTCCCGCCATTTCCAATTGGCCTTGAAAGATATCGGTGTTAGGCGCATGGCCAATGGCAATAAAGCAACCCTTGAGGGTGATGTCTTCGGTAGAGCCGTCGTCCACGTTTTTGAGGCGAATGCCGGTCACACCACTGGCGTCTCCCAATACTTCCTCTAAAGTGCGGAAGGTTTTTAGCTCGATTTTTCCCCCAGCCACTTTATCCATTAGTTTGTCTACCAGGATGGGTTCGGCCTTGAACTTGTCGCGACGGTGTACCAAGTAAACCTTGCTGGCAATATTAGAGAGATACAAGGCTTCCTCAACCGCGGTATTGCCTCCCCCCACCACGCAGCAGGTCTCGTTGCGGTAGAAAAAACCATCACAGGTTGCGCAACCCGATACGCCGCGCCCCATAAACGCGGTTTCACTTGGCAAACCTAAGTACTTTGCTGATGCACCCGTAGCGATGATCAGTGAATCGCAGGTGTATTCATCAGTGTCGCCCTTGAGAGTGAAAGGGCGCTTGCTGAAGTCCACTGCATTGATGTGGTCGAACACAATTTCTGTTTTGAAACGTTCTGCGTGTTCCTGGAAGCGTTGCATTAGATCCGGGCCTTGCACACCGTGCACATCGGCGGGCCAGTTGTCCACTTCAGTGGTGGTCATTAACTGCCCACCCTGCGCCATGCCAGTGATAAGCAGGGGGTTGAGGTTGGCGCGTGCAGCATATACAGCGGCGGTATAACCTGCTGGGCCAGAACCTAAAATCAGGACTCTGGCGTGTTTGGCTTTAGACATAGATGACCCTTGTGCTCAAAAATACGACAATTTGACATGTACATTGCGCGGCAGTACTGCCCAATTCAATGTAGTCTCTCACCCATTGTAAGAACCTGCCCTCAAGCTCACATCGAAGTCTCGCTATGGCCATGATTAGTAATTTAGATTTAATCCTAAGGGTTCCCTTGTTTGCACATTTGACGGCGCAACAAGCAGAGCCACTGGCCAACGCAGTTACAAAGAAGCGCTACAAGCGCGGCGAGTGCATGGTGGAGCAAGGTGCGCATTCCGACGTGTTGCTGATAATTTTGACTGGGCGCGCACGCGTACTGATGACGGACAAAAAAGGCCGTGAAGTCATTTTGGCCATATTGCGTTCAGGTGACTATATGGGCGATATGTGTCTTATAGACCAAGAGCCAAACTCTGCCTCCGTGCATGCCGAAGTGCTCACCGACGTGCTAGTGCTTGGTCGTGATGAGTTTTTACGTGCTTTGTCGGAAAACGCCTCGATTGCCTTGGGCGTAATGCGAGTACTCACAAAGCGTTTGCGGTATGCCGATCACAAAATCAGTTCATTGGCTCTGACGGGTGTTTATGCGCGCGTAGCCAGTGTGCTTTTGGAAACTGCGGTAGCCGATGGTCAGGGTGTATTGACAATTCGCGACCGCGTATCTCGACAAGACGTGGCAAAGATGGTTGGTGCATCGCGTGAGATGGTGAGCCGGGTGATGAAAGATTTCGAAGAAAAAGGTTTCTTGCAAACCCTTGAGGGGGGTTCTATGACGGTGAACGAGCGGCGGCAAATCCCGCGCTAAACCACCTCTGGGGTATGCTTCACCGCTGCACCCATCGACCATGACTTACTCGCTTCACACACTCCAAGCCACATCTTCTAAGTCAGCTCCTGAGCCCTCGGGTTTTGCCAAGTTTGCCAACGAAGTGGGGTTGGTCATGGGGTTTATCTTGTTGGCACTTTGGCTCATTGCATTGCTGAGTTACAACCACGCAGATGCTGCTTGGTCAACTTCTGGTGCAGGTACTGGGGTATTCAATCGTGCTGGGCGTTTGGGCGCGTGGTTAGCAGACTTGAGTTATTTTCTTTTTGGATTTTCTGTCTGGTGGTGTGTAGCCGTTGCCGTTCGCCAGTGGCTTGCCGTGTTGGCAAGCCGCCTGCGTGGCGAGGAAATCAGCAACACCTCTGCCCATGGCGGCGGTTTCGCATCGGTGCATCGCGTGGTATTTTGGTTGGGGCTTGGGCTGATGCTGTACGCCAGCACCACCCTGGAGTGGACACGGTTGTACCGACTTGAGCCTTTATTGCCTGGTCACAGCGGTGGCGTGCTGGGTTATGCACTGGGGACTCTAAGCGTCAAGTGGCTGGGGTTTGCGGGGTCTGGGCTAGTCGCGATTGTTTTGGGTGTGGCAGGCGCGGCAATGGTGTTTGGATTTTCTTGGATACGACTGGCAGAACGAATAGGTGCGCGCATTGATGCGTTTGTAAATTCGCAGCGAGAGAAGCGCGAAGTAGCGCAAGATATACAAATGGGGCGGCAGGCCATGCGTGAGCGCGAAGAGGTGGTGTTTGAAGAGCGAGAAGAGATTGAAGTACACCACCCTCAGCCTGTAGTGATTGAGCCCGTAGCCATTGAATTGCCACCCAGCACCCGTGTAGCCAAGGAGCGTCAAAAACCCCTGTTCGTTGAAATGCCAGACAGCAGGCTACCGCAAGTGGCGCTGTTGGACGGCGCGCAACTGCGCCAAGAAACTGTGGACCCCGACACGCTGGAGATGACAAGTCGCATGATTGAGCGGCGCTTAAAGGATTTTGGCGTTGAGGTGCGTGTGGTGCTGGCCCAGCCCGGTCCGGTGATTACGCGCTATGAGATTGAACCTGCTACCGGCGTCAAGGGCTCGCAAATTGTGGGCTTGGCCAAAGATCTTGCGCGTAGCTTGAGCTTGGTGTCCATCCGCGTGGTGGAAACCATTCCAGGCAAAACCACCATGGCGCTGGAGCTGCCCAATGCCAAGCGCCAAAGCATTCGTCTGTCGGAAATTTTGGGTTCGCAGGTTTACAACGAAGCCAAGTCCATGCTCACCATGGGACTGGGAAAAGACATCATTGGCAATCCAGTAGTGGCTGATTTGGCCAAGATGCCGCACGTGCTGGTGGCGGGTACCACGGGTTCTGGCAAGTCGGTGGGTATCAATGCCATGATTTTGTCGCTGCTGTACAAGGCCGAGGCGCGAGATGTGCGCCTGCTGATGATTGATCCCAAGATGCTGGAGATGTCGGTGTACGAGGGTATTCCGCACTTGCTGGCACCGGTGGTGACCGACATGAAGCAGGCCGCACATGGCCTGAATTGGTGTGTGGCCGAGATGGAAAAGCGCTACAAGCTGATGAGCAAGATGGGCGTGCGCAACCTGGCTGGCTTCAACGCCAAGATTGACGAAGCCAAGGCCAAAGGCGAGTTCATTTACAACCCTTTTAGCCTGACCCCAGAGAGCCCCGAGCCCATAGACCGGTTGCCGCACATTGTGGTGATCATCGACGAGCTGGCCGACTTGATGATGGTGG
>JBEANP010000183.1:0-5917 GCA_041165385.1 Pseudomonadota bacterium
TCGATCACTCGCCAGTGCGGCCTGTTCAAACGCAGCGTGGCACATGCGGGAGCTTCGTACTCCACTAGATCAATGTGCTCAAAGCCTGCCTGCTCAAGTCCAAGCGCCTGACCTCCGCCACCAGCGCAAATTTCAATCGAGT
The DNA here is from genome assembly GCA_041165385.1 of Pseudomonadota bacterium. Taxonomy (GTDB): domain Bacteria; phylum Pseudomonadota; class Gammaproteobacteria; order Burkholderiales; family Burkholderiaceae_C; genus Allorhodoferax. Next base: position 143 of record JBEANP010000183.1, read on the forward strand.
TCATTGTTTAGATATCTCCGTTTGCTTGACACGCGTTGTTTGGTGCTGCATGGCTTCAATGATGAAGTCCGTCAGCGTTTTATCCGAAGCTAGGGCCATAGCTTTCCACTCTTTGCGAAGCGCAGACGGCACCAAAATGTTGACGCGAACGACATCGGTTGTTGCGTGCAACTGCGACTCTAAGCTTGGCATGCCTGCCGGTGGATCAAAGGACATTGCGATCTCCTGTATTTATTCACAGTATACCTGTAAGTAGAAGCTCATATGAGCCGCGTTTTTCTAGATTGAGCATTTATTGGGCGTCTAAGGCCCCACAGCTTGGACGTAACCGACATGAATCAGTCGGCGCTCTCACATCAGCCTGCGCATAACTTGAAGTAATAATGGAACGATGGTGCCGATCTTGGCTCCAATGTTTTAAAGGCCTTCTGATAGTGTCCAAATCTGTCACAGACATTGCCCTTGCCACTGTTGCAAACCGAATTCTGGAGCTCGACCCTAGCGGTGATCGAATTGGCGGTGTGCTTAGGAGCACACTGGACCAGTTGTACGACGGACAGCGGACCGGTAGATATCGATTGGAACAACTTCACAAGACGGAGAAAACGCACTGTGGCACGCTTGTGGAGATCAACCTTCACAAAGAATTCAAGTTTGCCGACGGTATTGATCTGGACTATCAAATTGCCGGTAATGAAGTGGACTGCAAGTATTCCCAGAAGATTGGTGGTTGGATGATCCCGCCTGAAGCGCATGGAAAGCTGTGCCTACTCGTTTGGGCAAGTGACGAACTTTCAAAGTGGAACATTGGGATCGTTAGAGCCCATGCCAACCTGCTCGGGGGTAAGAACCGGGATGGAAAGGCCACGTTAAATGAAGATGGGCGCTTGGCGATTCATTGGATCTATTCGCCTCATCAGAATGGGACCAATGCCCAGCTTTCACAACTCCGCCATTTGGAACTGCAGCCAAACATATTGCTTCAACTTCCGGAAGCAACGGTGAAAGGCATCATGACGCTGAAACATGGAACAAAGCGCCTCAATGAACTGTTCCGTGTGGCGGTTGGGCAGCGTGTTGGACGGGGTGTAGTTGCAACCGTAGCGCAACAAGACGACTTCATGAAGCGAATTCGAGAAAACGGCGGGTCAAGAGGCGCACTTCGACCCGAGGGAATAATCATTCTCGGGCAGTACAAGTCGCACGTGGCAATTGCCAAAGCTCTTGCGGTTCCAACCCCTGGCCCTGGCGAGTCGGTATCTGTTCGGGTATCGCCAGCGGTTAAAGGGGAACCTGATTCGGTGCTGATTGAAAATCAGTACTGGAAGAAAGCGGTTGTTGGTGATCCAGTGGTAAGTGCACCAAAACTTACGTTTAAGTAATACGACCAAAGCCACACCGAACCCCGCCGAACTTTCCCCTGCCGCAATGCCCAATGGAGCGCCGCAAACGGGCCACAACGCGGCGCAATGACTGAACCTAGGCAATGTGTAGGCATGCTCCGGAAAAGCGCCCACAGAGGCCCAATGACAGGACCGGTTGCACTAAGGCCAACATGGCCCCCATACAAGCACCCAGAGCCGGAAACAAAAAAAGCCCATCGCAATGGACGGGCTTTTTAGAAAAAACTGGTGGCCTGGGGCGGAATCGAACCACCGACACAAGGATTTTCAATCCTCTGCTCTACCGACTGAGCTACCGGGCCTAAGCCTCAAATTATAGCAGAGCCTTAAGTCACAGTTCGTTTGCCCCGCGTTAAATCTACGCCCAGTTGCTTTAGCTTGCGATACAAGTGGGTACGCTCAAGGCCGGTTTTCTCCGCAACCCGGGTCATTGAGCCATTCTCTTTAGCAAGATGATATTCAAAATACGCTTTTTCGAACTCGTCACGCGCTTCGCGCAATGGCTTATCCAAAACAAAATTTTGAGTGGCTTGCAAACCAGCACTGGCAATCGACACCAAGGGCGAAGCAGAAGGCACGCTAATTACATCAGGTGTTCCACCGGCATGGGTAACGGGTGGAACCGCATATGCGGCGGCAGCTTTATGCAAACTCGCTCGTGTAAGGCCCTGCTCAACAGCTTTCAACAGTTTTTGCAGTGTGATCGGTTTTTCCAAGAATGCCAACGCGCCGATCTTGGTTGCCTCCACCGCAGTGTCAATGGTTGCGTGGCCACTCATCATGATGACTGGCATAGTCAGCAATCCAGTGGACGACCACTCTTTGAGTAAGGTAACTCCATCTGTATCCGGCATCCAGATATCCAGCAAAACAAGGTCTGGCCGTTCGTTGAGTCTGGCGGCACGTGCTTGTGCTGCATTTTCAGCGAGGTCTACATTGTGGCCCTCATCATTGAGAATTTCCCACAACAAATCTCGAATGCCATGTTCGTCGTCTACAACCAGAATATTTGCCATGGTATTTGTATTGCCCCTGTAACACCTTATGCCGCACTCAACTGTGTGTGCCGTTGTCTATAGGTAATGATAACGAGACTTGGGCGCCGACCACGATGCCGGCTTCCAAGCGATTTTTAATGTTTACACGAGCTCCGTGCTCATCTGCAATTTTTTTCACTACTGCCAGTCCCAGACCAGTACCCTTGGCTTTGGTGGTGACATAAGGCTCAAAGGCGCGCTTCAGCACTTGCTCGTCAAACCCACTACCGCTGTCGATCACACTGAGACGTACACAGTCTGACGCTTCTAGCCACTGGGTACGTATCGTAATTTCTGCCCCCCCAGCGTCTTGGGCGTTTTGTACCAGGTTGTGAATGACTTGCCGAAGCAGCTGCGAATCTCCTCTTACAGCAGGGGCGTTGGCATCCAACTCCAAAGCGACCGAGGCGTTCACCGCTTCATTGTCATAAAGCTGCACGATGTCTTGTATCAAATCGTTCAAGCTGACGGCTCCGAGTTGGGCTGCAGGCAGGCGCGCATAGTCCCGAAATTCGTTGACTAGCCGCTTCATAGCGTCCACCTGGTCAACAATTGTTTTGACTGACTTGGTGAGTAATGCCTGCTCTTTGTCTTCAAGCTTGCCAGTGAGTTTCATTTCAAGGCGCTCCGCTGACAGCTGAATCGGTGTGAGTGGATTCTTTATTTCATGCGCCAGCCGACGTGCGACCTCCCCCCATGCTTGGGCACGCTGGGCGGACACAATTTCGGAAATATCGTCAAACACCAATAGCCGCGCATCACCCGGCAGTTCAGCGCCGCGCGCTATTAGCGTAATTGAACGATCAAAGGGGCTTTGCAGAGGCGCATTGCTAGCGCCTAGTTCAAATGAGTGCTGCCAGTGGTCAAGCCCTGTTTCCGAACGACGCGCTATGAAGTCGTTAAATTGTTCGTGCACGGCCAGTCCGAACTGCTCAAGACCTGCAATACCCTTCAACAATTCCCCCTTATGGGCTGCGAGTACGACCTTCAGAATTCGGTCGGCACCCGGGTTGGACGATCGTATTTCGCCCTGTGCACTAAGCACAATAACCCCTGCCGTTAAGTTGTCCAATATGGTCTGCAAATTGGCTCGGGCGGCATCGACTTGTTCCATGCTTTGTTCGACGGTTTTGCGTGCCTCGGCAAGCTGTGCCGTCATGGTTGCAAACGCACGTGTCAGTCCACCCAACTCGTCACTGCCTTGCATCGACAATTTTGGTGTCAAATCGCCAGAGGCCACTTGGCTGACGCCTTCAGCCAATACCAGCAATGGGCGCGCTATTTGGTTGCCCAAAACCACAGCCAGCAATACAGCACCAAATACCGCAAGGAACAAACTCAAGGTGAGTGTTCCTATGTACATTCGCTTGAGCCCCTCTCTAGCTAGCGCTCTCTCTTGGTACTCTCGATTGGCGCTTTCGACCGCAAGCGCATTGGCAACCAAATTGGGCGGCAATGTCCTAGATGTCAACAAGTATCGCGTATCTGCTGTAAACCCAAGTACCGCACTTGCCAACGGCACCAAGACCTTAATGCGTGCTTGGGGTGTGGCACCCTGCGGTATATCTTCCAAACCTTCAGTCCAGGCCAAATAGCGATCCGCCTTCGCCGCTCGAAATTGGCTCGGTGCGGGCTTGTCAGGCGTTAACTGGATTCGAGACTGTCCCACGCTTGCGAGCAAACTGCCAGACCCATTCCATAGGGCAAGCTCGGTTGCACCGATTTGGTCGAGCAACCTCTCAAGTGCAATGCTGGTACCGGAGTCTGAAGTGTCTGTGAGTTGTGAGGCAGCGAGCCGAGACTTGGAAACCAAGTCTAAAGACAGCGTATCGAGCGTAACCCGACCCAAATTGAGGCCCGCTTCCAGCGCGCTTTCAACCTTCACATCAAACCAAGTTTCAATAGATCTGGAGACAAACTGGTAGGAAACGACATAAATCAGCAAGCCCGGCGTAAAACCCACCAGCGCAAAAATTGTCGCTAGCTTGACCAGTAGGCGACTGCCGAACCGCCCCTGTTTGAGGCGCACGCGCAACCGATACGCCACCCAGACAATAGCACTGAACAACAGCGCCGCAACGGCAACATTAATGGTGAACAGTCTCGCGTAGTTGGCTTCGTAGAGTTCACGGTTGTTGGTGGCCTGCATCAGCATATATAGCAACACCAAGCCAATGACCACCATTGCCAGTGCGCCTAGCGCAATGGCGCGCCGGACTCTTCTGGCACTTTGCGCAGCACTAGTTGCAGATCGTGTGCCGCTTGCACGCATCACTTTCCCATTTCAAAGGACAGCGGCTGGATGGCCACCGCAGAAATATCCCAGTCTGACTGACCCAGCGCACCGATTTGGAATGGACGGGGCAGCTGCGTGAGGTCTAACCGAAATCGAAACTCAACTTTGTATTTAACGGCAGGGTCAAGTTCTGAAATGTCAGCGACCTTCCATCGCGACACGCGCTTGATTACTGACAGCGCCTGGGTCAAAGTATCTAAGCTTTGGTTCAGTGCCAAGCCCATTGGTACAACAGAACCTAAACCAGCATTGATGTTGAGTCGCCACCTGCGTGTTAGCGGCTGATAAGCAAGGCGCATCTGGCGTTGCGTTGAGACGATTTTTTTATCGTACCAGTACCATCGCTCACGCAGCACATCCGCTTCAGCGACGAAAACCATCGGTATGCCCTTTAACAGCGCCTCTTCAACGGCAATGGGCAATTCAAACTGAATGAGGGTAGAGACCAATATCTCGTCATCAATGCGCTCTGCCCTAAATTGGGTCGCCTCTGCGGTGCTTTGCGCTTGCGCGACAGTCGCATACACCGACAAAGCGCCCACCAACACCAGGCACCTAGCCAGATTAGCCCATGCGCTTTTGAAGCAGTGCGTAAAAGAAACCATCATGATCACGGACTTGATTGTCCTGGACGTCTTCCCATTTGGCACCACTATGGGGTGCCAAATGCCCAGGAGACGGCAGCAAAGTAGCGTCGGTGTTGTGTGCAAGGAACGTTTCTACCTGATCTTGGCCTTCGGCATGAAAAATAGAGCAAGTACAAAACAGCAATACGCCCCCGGGGCGCAACAACGGCCACAAAGCACGCAGTATTTTCGCCTGTAGGAGAGCAAGCTGGGCGACATCTGTTTCGCGCCGCAGCCAGCGGACATCGGGGTGCCGCCTGACGATGCCAGAGGCGGTGCAGGGAGCATCTAACAATATGCCGTCAAACAACTTACCGTCCCACCAGTGTTCTGGATACGAAGCATCGGCGGCTAGTACTTCCGCATCTACCTGTATTCGAAGCAAATTGTCTGAAATTCGTAAACAACGCTTT
>JBEANP010000184.1:0-5917 GCA_041165385.1 Pseudomonadota bacterium
ATCAGGGTGGCGGGCAACTTGGCTTTGGTCAGGTCGGCGCACGCTGCGGCTACGCTGGCTGAGTCGTAGTTGGGGGCTTTACCGCCGCGCAGAATCACGTGGCAATCGGGGTTGCCATTGGTTTGCACAATCGCAACCTGGCCGTTTTTGTGCACCGACAAAAAGTGGTGTCCACCCGCAGCAGCCTGAATCGCATCAGTGGCAATCTTGATATTGCCGTCGGTGCCATTTTTGAAGCCGATCGGTGCGGACAAGCCGGAAGCCAGCTCGCGGTGCACCTGGCTCTCGGTGGTACGCGCGCCGATGGCGCCCCAGGAAATCAAGTCGCCCAGGTACTGGGGCGAAATCACATCCAGAAACTCGCTGCCTGCGGGCAAGCCCTGGCGGTTGATCTCAATCAGCAACTGGCGCGCAATGCGCAGGCCTTCGTCAATGCGGAAGCTCTCGTCCAGATAGGGGTCGTTGATCAGGCCCTTCCAGCCCACGGTGGTACGGGGTTTCTCGAAGTACACGCGCATTACGATCTCCAGCGTGTCTTTGTATTTCTCGCGCTGCTCTTTAAGGCGGCGGGCGTAGTCCAGCGCAGCGGCAGGGTCGTGAATGGAACAGGGGCCGATGATGACCAGCAAGCGGTCGTCTTTGCCCGCAATGATGTTGTGAATCTTGCGGCGGGTGGTACTGATCAGGTTTTCGACCACCGTGCCACGGATGGGAAAAAAGCGAACCAAATGCTCGGGCGGGGGTAACACAGTGATGTCCTTGATGCGTTCGTTGTCGGTCGTGCCGGTGCGGTCTTCGCTCTGTGCGGCATACCAGGCATCGTTGGCTGTGTGGGCTTTTGCAGTCATGGTCAAGGCTCCTGTGGTCAAAACAATTAAAACGAAAAAGACATAAAAAAACCGCCGGGGGTGCCGGCGGTTTTTGAGGGATTCAGACCGTTACTTGTAGGTACGTTCAAAACTCTCTACCGCCGCAGGCGCTTGAGAACCAAAAGTAGCTAAAGTAAAAACGGGCTGAATGCATAGCGTTCAATGTAGCACAGCTTGAAAACAGTCTGCTGACAACGCGATTCGGACAATGTCGTCAGCGGTCACTCGATACCAACGGAGGTATTCAGTGAACAAAGGGTTAACCCCGCTTCTCGCAACTGGAGACAGTTAGTAGCCTATTCCTCTACATCCATAAACTCCCAATCACTTGGCCATCTCAAAATAGGTTTCCAAAATGCGCGACTCGCTTTTCTACATGGTCATTGGCTTGATTCTGACGAGCTTCTTTGCCCATCCTGCTGCGGCAGAGCAGCGGACGCTAACCACCAATACAGGGTACCAACTCGACTATGACGTGCGTGGTCAGGAGTCCAACGGACCGATCGCGCTCATCATCATGCATGGCAAGAATTTCCCGGCCGAGGCCACTCTTCACCGCTTTACTGCATGGAGTGAGCGGGTAGCGCGGGAAGGATTCAGAGTCTATACGCCAGTCATGCCTTGGAGCGCCCGCTGGGACGGTACCCACGAGGACGCCACGTCTGCCTTGGACGCACTGGTGGAACTGGCCGCCAAGGACGGCAAGAAAATCATCGTTGGCGGGCACAGCATGGGGGCAATGTTCACCATTCTCTATCGGGCTTCTGCATTGCCTGCTTCTGTGGTTGGCAAATTCGTGAGCGCACCGGGTCACATGCTAGACATGATTCCGGCCAGTTCGAGTTTTTGGAACGACATCAATCCGTCCCTTAGCCGAGCTAAATCGCTGGAGGCTTTCGGTAAGGGAAAAGAAAAAATTCAATTTGGTGGACGCAACACCGCAGGAAGCCAAAAAATAACCGAAAGCTACGAAATGACACCGCAAATCTATCTTTCGTGGCACGATCCTCAGCACCTTCCCAAGCACACAGGTGCGCTCCAAATGGCTTCTGTACCGGTTCTTTGGACAGTTGGAGGCAACGATCCGCTGGTACAAAACAACGCATCGGAGAGCACCTTCAAGATCATGCCAAGCAACCCCAAAAGCAGTTTTTTCTTGCTTGGCGGAAAAGATCACTCCACAAGTTTCCAGGCCTCCACCGAGAAATTGATCCCCTGGATGAAGTCGCTAACTACGCAATAGGCTTCTTGAATCAGGCGGTACCGCCCACCGTTAGCCCGTCAATGCGCAAGGTGGGCTGGCCCACGCCCACGGGCACGCTTTGGCCTTCTTTGCCGCAGGTGCCCACGCCACTGTCGAGCTTCATGTCGTTGCCGATCATGGAGACGCGTTTCAGGCATTCCGGGCCGTTGCCCACGATGGTGGCGCCTTTGACGGGGTACAAAATCTTGCCGTTTTCCACCCAATAGGCCTCAGAGGCAGAAAACACAAACTTGCCGTTGGTGATGTCCACCTGCCCACCGCCAAAGTTGGTGGCGTACAGGCCCTTCTTAATGCTCTTGACGATTTCTTCCGCCTCTTTGTCGCCACCCAGCATGTAGGTATTGGTCATGCGCGGCATGGGAATGTGGGCGTAGCTTTCGCGGCGACCATTGCCCGTGGGGGCCACGCCGGTCAGGCGAGCGTTCATACTGTCCTGGATGTAGCCCTTCAGGATGCCGTCTTCAATCAGCACATTGCGCTGGGTGGCGTTGCCTTCGTCGTCCACGTTTAACGAACCACGGCGGTCCGCGATGGTGCCGTCGTCTAGCACGGTCACGCCTTTGGCTGCTACGCGCTGTCCAATCTTGCCGCTGAACGCGCTACTGCCCTTGCGGTTGAAGTCGCCCTCCAACCCGTGGCCAATGGCTTCGTGCAGCAAAATGCCGGGCCAACCAGAGCCCAACACCACTGTCATCTCGCCCGCAGGTGCGGGGCGGGCTTCCAGGTTGGTAAGCGCTGCGTGCACCGCTTGATTCACATACTCCTCAATCTGCGCATCGTCAAAGTAGGCCAGACCAAAGCGGCCACCACCACCCGATGAGCCCACCTCGCGACGGCCTTTTTGCTCGGCAATCACCGTAACCGACAGGCGCACCAAGGGGCGGACATCAGCAGCCAGCGTGCCATCGGCACGCGCCACCATCACCACATCGTATTCACTGGCCAAACCCGCCATGACTTGAATCACGCGCGGATCTTTGGCACGGGCGAGTTTTTCCACTTTGCCCAACAGGGCCACTTTGGTCGTGCTGTCCAGCGTGGAAATAGGGTCGGTTCCGGGGTACAGCTTACGCCCACCCGCTATCTTTTTAGTAGCTACCTTCGCGCGCCCCACCTTACCTGCAGCCCCAATAGACCGCACAGTGCGAGCTGCATCGATGAGTGATGCAAACGAAATATCGTCAGAATAAGCAAACGCGGTTTTCTCGCCGCTCACGGCACGTACGCCTACGCCCTGGTCGATGCTAAACGAGCCGGTTTTGACAATACCCTCTTCCAGGCTCCAGCCCTCTGAGCGGGTGTATTGGAAATACAGGTCCGCCTCGTCCACCTGGTGCGCCTTGATCTCCGCCAACGCTTTAGTCAAATGGGATTCGTCCAAGCCAAACGGCGTGAGCAAGAGGGATTTGGCCGTGGCCAAGCGTTCGATGGTGGGTTCGCGAGAGATCATTTATCCATTTTAGGCCCGCCCTTAAACCCACAGCTTTCGCTAGGACTGAACCAAGCGCTTGGAGCTAGAAATGGACATCAATATCCCCAGTGCCAACCCCAGCGTGACCATGGCGGTACCACCGTAGCTGATAAACGGCAGCGGCACGCCCACCACCGGCACGATGCCGCTGACCATGCCCATATTCACAAAGGCATAGGTGAAGAAGATCATGGTGACGCTACCCGCCAGCAGCCGGGAAAACAGCGTGGGCGCATCCAGCGCAATCGCCAAGCCGCGCAAAATCAAAAACACAAACGCCCCAATCAAAAACAAATTACCCAGCAAGCCGAATTCTTCGGAATACGCCGCAAAAATAAAGTCGGTGGTGCGCTCAGGGATAAATTCCAAGTGCGTTTGCGTGCCCTGCATAAAGCCCATGCCGAACACACCGCCGGAGCCAATGGCGATCATGCCTTGAATAATGTGGAACCCCTTGCCCAGCGGGTCGCGTGAGGGGTCTAACAGCGTACAAATGCGTTGCTGCTGGTAGTCATGCAGTACAGGCCAACGCACACCATCGGCGCACAGCTGCGGCTCAAATATCACCAGCAGCCCTACACCGATAACGGCCAAAACCACCGGCGGAATCACCAGTTTCCAGCTCATACCGGCATAAAAAATCACCGACATACCCGCAGCCAATACCAGTAACGCGGTGCCCAGGTCGGGCTGTTTCATGATCAGGGCCACCGGAATACCTAGCAACAAAGCGGCCACTCCAAAGTCCAGCGGACGCAGCTGGCCTTCGCGCTTTTGAAACCACCAGGACAACATCAGTGGCATAGCAATTTTGAGAATTTCACTGGGCTGAATGGTCACTCCTATGTTTAGCCAGCGCCGCGCGCCTTTTTTGGTAATGCCAAACACAGCGACAGCGATCAGAAGCGCTACCCCAGCTACATACAGCGGGACCGCCAACGCCATCAGTCGCTGGGGCGGAATTTGGGCGACTACAAACATGACGGTGGCTGCAATCAGCATGTTGCGCCCGTGATCAGCAAACCGTGCGCCATGGTCGTAGCCAGATGAATACATTGTCAACAGACCTGTACAAGCCAACATAAACACCGCAAACGCCAAGGGACCATCAAAGCCCGCTAGCCAAGGGGTGATACGCTGCCGCAGAGAAACTTTGCCAAAACTTTGTGCCATGGGGTGATTATCCCGCGACCTCCATATCATTGCCCCATGTCCATCACCTACCTGCTATACCTACACGGCTTTCGCTCCTCGCCCCAGTCTGCCAAGGCGCAGCGCATGGCACAAGAGATAGCAAGCAGCCACCCAGCGGTGACTTGGTGGTGCCCGCAGTTGCCGCCGTCCCCCAGAGAAGCCATGGGCCTGGTCGCGGATGGCATTGCGCACTGGCCACAGGACGGCATGGCAGTGGTGGGATCGTCGCTGGGTGGGTTTTATGCCACTTGGGTTGCCGAGCGCATGGGCTGCAAGGCGGTGCTGCTCAACCCTGCGGTGAACCCTGCACGTGACCTGGCGAAATACATTGGCGAGCAAACTAGCTGGCACGACCCGCAAGAACGCTTTTTCTTTGAGCCTGGGTTTGTGGACGAGCTGCATGCGCTGGAATGTGGCGCACTGCAGAGACCAACAAACTATTTGACTGTCATTGCGAAAGGCGACGAAGTGCTGGACTGGCGCGAAATGCATGCACGCTATGCCGCCACACAAGTGCGGCTGCTCGAAGGGGGCGACCACGCCATCAGCGACTTTGAGGTGCATGTGCCTGCGGTGATGGCGCATTTGGATTTAACCCTCTGATGTCCGCACGCTTTGCAAACCTAGACACACTGCGCGGCCTAGCCATGGTGTGGATGACGGTGTTCCACTTCTGCTTTGACCTGCAGCAGTTTGGCCACCTCAAGGCCAACTTTTACGCCGACCCGTTCTGGACCTGGCAGCGCCTGGCCATCGTCAGCTTGTTCGTGTTTTGCGCCGGATTGGGCCAAGCCGTGGCGGTAACGCAGGGCCAGACGTGGGACCGGTTTTGGAAGCGCTGGCGGCAAATAGCCTTCTGTGCGCTGCTGGTCACGTTGGGCTCTTACGCCATGTATCCGCAGAGCTTTATCTACTTTGGCATCCTGCACGGCGTGGCGCTGATGCTGATTGTGGTGCGCTGGTCGGCGGGGTGGGGGCGTTGGTTGTGGCTGGCAGGTGTCGCTGCAATTGCTATTCCTTTGATAGCTGCTTACGCACATTCCACGGGGGCTACAGGCGAATTTCTCAATAAAAACACCTTCAACTGGCTGGGCCTGATCAGCCGCAAGCCCATCACCG
>JBEANP010000185.1:0-5915 GCA_041165385.1 Pseudomonadota bacterium
GCTGGATAAACCAATTGGGCTGTCCAGTAATCAGGCTTTGCAAAAAGCCAAGTGGTTGTTGCGGGCTGAAAAAGCGGGCCATACCGGAACGTTGGACCCTTTGGCGACAGGTGTGTTGCCCCTGTGTTTTGGTGCGGCCACAAAGTTCAGCCAGATGCACCTGGATGCGGACAAGGTGTACCGCGCTACGGCCAGGCTGGGTATCAAGACCAGCACGGGAGATGCCGAGGGTGAAGTGATTAGTGAGCGTGTGGTGCAAGTGACGGCTGAACAGTTGGCTGCGGTGGTGAAACGGTTCACCGGGCCCATCAGCCAGGTGCCTCCTATGCACAGCGCGTTGAAAAAAGATGGAAAGGCGTTGTACGAATACGCCCGAGCAGGAATAGAGGTAGAGCGGGCAGCACGTAACGTCACGATTTATGAACTAAATGTGACTGTAGCCCTCATGGATAGAGCGCAACCAGCTATTGAATTTATAGCAAATTGCAGCAAGGGCACCTACATTCGCACTTTGGGTGAGGACATGGGTGAGGCCTTGGGATGCGGTGCGCACCTGACGGCGCTTCGGCGTATACGCACCGGGGACTTTGATGAGTCCCGCTGCGTTACGTTGGAGGCTTTAGAGGCCATGGATGAGGAACAGCGCATGGGGTGTCTCATGCCGGCAGAAGTGTTATTGCCAAAGCATGCAGTTGTCACATTGGACAGCGAAAATGCGGCACGGTTTTTGAGTGGAATGCGCAGACGCGGCGATTGGCCGGATGCGCCTGAAGTGGTGGTGTATGGCAGCAGCCCCAGGGCTCTTTTAGGTACCGCCCATGTGAAGTCGGGAGAGTTGATTCCCACCAGGCTTTTGAGCCCTGTGGAAATTGGTGAGACCTTGGCACAAATTCAATGAAGTTGTAACAGCACAGTTTTGAAAAGTTAGCAGAAAGTGAACTATGAGCATTAAACAAATCCGCAATATCGCGATCATCGCCCACGTTGACCATGGCAAAACTACCATGGTGGACCAACTGTTGCGCCAGTCGGGCACATTTGCCGAACACGAGAAAATCGTCGACACGGTGATGGACAACAACGCTATTGAAAAAGAACGTGGCATCACGATTCTGGCCAAAAACTGCGCTGTAAGCTGGGAAGGCACCCATATCAACATTGTTGATACTCCTGGACACGCCGACTTCGGCGGTGAAGTAGAGCGTGCGCTAAGCATGGTGGACGGCGTGGTGTTGCTGATTGACGCCCAAGAAGGCCCCATGCCTCAAACCCGCTTTGTGACCAAAAAGGCTTTGGCTTTGGGCCTGAAGCCTATTGTCGTGGTGAACAAAGTCGATAAGCCCGGTGCGAACCCCGACAAAGTGGTGAACGCTGCGTTTGATTTGTTTGACAAACTGGGCGCAACAGACGAGCAACTAGACTTCCCCGTGGTGTATGCCTCCGGTATCAACGGCTGGTCTTCCCTCGAAGAAGGCGCGCCTGGTGAGCAGTGGGGTCCCGATATGTCGGCCCTGTTCAATACCGTGTTGAAGCACGTTCCTGCCCAAAAGGGTGACCCAGCTGCGCCATTGCAGTTGCAAATTTCCGCTCTGGATTTCTCTACTTTTGTGGGTCGTATTGGTGTGGGCCGTATCAGCCAAGGCACCATCAAGCCCAACATGGAAGTGGTTGTGATGGAAGGCCCAGATGGTAAGACCGTTAAAGGCCGTATTAACCAAGTATTGACCTTCCAAGGCTTGGATCGCGTGCAAGCCCTTGAGGCCGGCCCGGGCGAAATCGTGTTGATTAACGGTATTACCGACATCGGTATTGGCGTCACCGTGACCGACCCGATCACCCCCATGCCTCTGCCCATGCTGAAAGTGGACGAGCCCACACTGACCATGAACTTTTGCGTGAACACTAGCCCATTGGCTGGTCGTGAAGGCAAGTATGTGACCAGCCGTCAAATTTGGGACCGCCTGCAGAAAGAGCTGCAACACAACGTGGCTTTGCGTGTAAATGAAACTGACGAAGAAGGTATCTTCGAAGTGATGGGGCGCGGCGAACTGCACTTGACCATTTTGTTGGAAAATATGCGCCGTGAAGGCTATGAAATGGCCGTGTCCAAGCCTCGCGTGATGTTCCGTGATGTGAATGGCGAGAGGCACGAGCCCATCGAGCTGGTAACTGCTGACGTGGAAGAAACCCATCAAGGTGGCGTGATGCAAGCCCTGGGCGAGCGCAAGGGTGAGTTGGTCAATATGGAACCAGACGGCCGTGGCCGTGTGCGCTTGGAATACCGAATACCTGCGCGTGGCTTAATTGGTTTCTCCAACGAGTTTTTGAACTTGACCCGTGGTTCTGGCCTGATTGCCAATATTTTTGACTGCTACGAGCCACACAAAGGTGACATCGGTGGCCGCAAGAATGGCGTGTTGATTTCCATGGACGCAGGTGAAATTTTCACCTATGCGCTGGGCAAACTGGACGACCGCGGCCGTATGTTCGTCAAGCCCAACGACCCAGTGTACGAAGGCATGATTGTGGGTATCCACAGCCGTGATAACGATCTGGTGGTTAATGCTACCCGTACCAAGCAGCTCACCAACTTCCGTGTGTCTGGCAAGGAAGATGTAATCAAGATTACGCCCCCCATTGAATGCACACTGGAATACGGCGTGGAATTCATTGAAGACGACGAGTTGGTGGAAATAACGCCCAAGTCGATTCGCCTGCGCAAGCGCCATTTGTCTGAGAGCGACCGCAAGCGCGCGGGCAAGTTTTAACCGACCTTGAAGCTGACCCACACGCGGGCGGTATTCTTAATGGTGGCGGTGACCCTGATGTGGTCCACCGCCGGTGTGATTACGCGCCATTTGGAATATGCCCGCAGTTTTGAAGTCACCTTCTGGCGGGCCTTTTTTACGGCAGCGAGCCTTGCGGTTGCGCTGCCGTTGCTACGTGGACGTGACGTGTTTTTGAAGATGCGTCATGCTGGCGTATTTTTTTGGCTTTCGGGTGCGTGCTGGAGCGTGATGTTCACCGCCTTCATGCTGGCCTTGACTTTGACCAGCGTGGGTAATGTATTGGTCACTATGTCCATTGGGCCGCTGCTAACCGCAGTGATGGCGCGGCTGTTCATTGGGCACCGCGTTGCAAGTCGCACATGGGTGGCCATCATTGTTGCAGCGGTGGGCATTGTGTACATGTACGCATCTCAGATAGGCGATGTAACACTGTTGGGTACTTTAGTCTCTTTGTGTGTGCCCATTGCGGGTGCCGCCAACTGGACGATCACCCAGCATTCCCATGACGAAGGCCACGACGTCGACCTGATGCCCGCTGTGGCAGTGGGCGCCGTTATGAGCTGTGCGGTGACGTTGCCAGTGGCGTTTCCATTCCAAGCTACGGCGCATGACGTGGGCTTGTTGGCCTTTCTGGGGGTGTTTCAGCTTGCGCTACCGTGTTTGTTGAGCGTGCGGTGTGCTCAGGTTTTGAAAGCTCCGGAACTATCACTGCTGCAACTGCTGGAAGTGATATTCGGCATTTTGCTGGCGTGGGTTGGAGCCAACGAAGTGCCCAGCAACTCCATATTGGCGGGTGGCGCGCTGGTGATAGGCGCCTTGGTGGTGAACGAACTCATTGGCTGGAGACAACGCATATGAACACATGGACAACACCTGACGTGATCACTGAAGTGCAAGGGCAGGTGGGCTTTATCACCCTCAATAGGCCCAAGGCACTCAACGCACTGAGTCTGCCCATGGTGCGCCGTCTGACCGCTGTGTTGCGGGAATGGCAAGACAACACGGCTGTGCAGGCTGTTGCCATCCGCGGTAGCAGCAAAGCAGGCGTGTTTGGTGCTTTTTGCGCCGGTGGCGATATTCGCTTTTTTCACCAAGCAGCACTAGACGGCAACCCGGCGTTAGAGGACTTCTTTACTGAGGAATACGCGCTCAACCATTTGATTCACCAGTACGCCAAGCCGTTTATCGCATTCATGGACGGCATCGTCATGGGCGGTGGCATGGGGATTAGCCAGGGCGCATCCCACCGGCTAGTGACGACCAATACCAAGATGGCTATGCCTGAGACGCAAATTGGCCTGTTTCCCGATGTAGGTGGAGGCTATTTTTTGAGCCGTTGTCCCGGCAGTGCGGGGGAGTGGTTGGCCCTAACAGGGCAAGTCATAGACGGTCCTCGGGCCATCGAACTGTGCTTAGCTGACCACCTGGTGGATGCCGGCCAACTGCAAAAGGCCTGGGACGCTTTGGGGGCCATTCCCACAGTCACTGAGACAACTTTGGCTGCGTGGATTGCTACTATTTCAATAGCTGGTTACGTAATTTCCACGGGCGCTGCAGGCCAATTGGATACTTATTTTTCCCTGCAAAGCGTGCATGAAATCGTTGCTGCGCTAGAGGCTGATGCCAACCCAGCGACACAGGAAGCCGCAGCCATGCTGCGCAAGCGCTCTCCGTTGATGCTGCATGTAGTGTTGGAGCAAATTCGACGGGGCAGGGCGCTGACTTTGGCCGACGATTTGCGCATGGAGCGCGACATGGTGCGCCACTGCTTCAGCACCGTGCATTTGCAGCGTTGGGGCGCGTCTAGTGAAACAGTAGAAGGCATTCGCGCTTTGGCGGTCAATAAAGACCACGCGCCGCAGTGGAACCCGCAACGCATTGAAGATGTCACACCAGACATGGTGGCACCGTTTTTTGAGAGCCCATGGCCAGCCTGGGTACACCCATTGCGGCACTTGGACTAACTAGCCGGGCGCAGCTTTAGCGGTTGCGGTCTTTCATAGCCCGCTCAACCTCGCGTTTGCCTTCGCGGTCTTTGATGGTGTCGCGTTTGTCATGCTCGGCCTTGCCTTTGGCCAGTGCAATTTCGCACTTCACTTTACCGGTCTTCCAATGCAGGTTAATGGGCACAAGGGTGTAGCCCTTTTGCTCTACCTTGCCTATCAGCCGCTTGATCTCTTCCTTGTGCATCAACAACTTTTTGGTGCGCACTTTGTCCGGGCTTACGTGACTGGAGGCCGTGTGCAAGGGGTTGATTTGCAAGCCGATGATGAATAACTCGCCGTTACGAATCACCACGTAGCCATCGGTCAGTTGCACTTTGCCTTCGCGCAATGATTTAACTTCCCAGCCCTCGAGAACGAGGCCCGCCTCAAAACGCTCCTCGAAGAAGTAGTTAAAAGCAGCCTTTTTATTGTCGGCAATGCGGGTAGCGGTTTCAGGTTTTTTGGCCATGGGCGTTAAATGGGGATGACAGACGGAATACAAAGAGGCGCTCATACTTCAGTGGGTTGGCCTTGTCTACAATCCCGCGCAGCCCTCTATTCTATGAAAACCGTTCACAAGTCCGTCCTCATCTGGTACAGCCCCCAAGAAATGTATGCCCTGGTCACCGATGTGGGCAGTTATCCCGCATTTTTGCCGTGGTGCGATCACGCAAAAGTGCTGGAGCAAGACCCCACCGGCATGACTGCCGAGGTGGGTATTGCTTTTGTTGGGGTACGGCAAACCTTTACCACCCGCAACACACATATTGCACCTTCCCAAGTGGGTATGCAATTGGTAAGGGGGCCATTTTCAAAACTCGAAGGGCAGTGGAACTTTTATCCCGTGGGCGACGGTTCTCAGCGCGCGTGTAAAGTGGAATTACTGCTCAATTACGGTTTTGATAATCTCGCGCTGGGCAAATTGGTTGGCCCGGTGTTTGACAAAATCGCGGCGAATTTGGTTGATGCTTTTGTTACCCGTGCGCAAAAGGTATACGGTGACTGAGCGCAGCATCCATGTGGAGGTTGTTTTCGGTGCGTCTCCAAGGCAATTGCGCTCGGTGCAGCTTGAGGTCGCTTTTGATAGTTCAGTAACCCAGGCTGTTTCTCGGTCTGGACTATTGGCACTGCTGAATGCCCA